>DOVP01000091.1:0-2998 GCA_003520025.1 Phycisphaerales bacterium | reverse complement strand
AGTAGAGTCCGCCGCCCGCCGCGAAACACCGCTACACCTTTCTTGTTGCCCAGCCGCCGTGCAGGAACCGGGCTAGGAAGAGACAGGCCCGCACAGCCAGTTCGCCACAGAGCGCGATCCAGACACCGATGAGGCCGAGGTCGAGCACGATGCCGAAGATCCAGGCCGCAGGAAGTCGGATGCCGTAACTACTGATTGTCGTGATCGCAAAGGTCCAGACGGTATCACCGAGGCCTCGCAGCGCCTGTCTCACGACCATGGATACGGCGAAGAACACCTGCGTGATGCCGCAGATAAAGAGCAACTGGGGCACGAGGCCGAGGTGCTTGGCCTGCGTGCTGATCAGTTCGGTCAGGGACTGCCCGAACAGCATGTACACGATGCCGAGCAAGCCCATGAGCGCAACGGCGATGCCGGTGCACACAAATACGGCCCGGCGGGCCATCGCCACGTTGCCCGCGCCAAGAAACTGCCCGGCGAGCGCTGCCGCTGCTGTGCCGATCGCGAATCCAGGCAGGAAACTGAATGACTCCCACTGCACAGCAATGATGTGGGCACCAACAAGTCCTTCGCCTGCGGTGGGCGAGGCCACTGCGTCGGTACTACTCGCCGCTGTGACAGCCAACCTCGCTTCGCGTCCTGCGATGACTCCAATCATGGCCAACACGCCGAGATTGGCACTCCACATTGAAATGCCTTCGAGAAAGTTGGGAATGCCCACCCTCGCCACCCGGAAGATCATCGAGCGAACTGGATTCAGCAGTGGGACCCGCAAGCGCAAATCCCGCACCCCCCACAGCAGCAACCCCACCATCAACACGCCGCCGACGCCGTATCCAATCGCGGTCCCTGCGGCGATTCCCGCGACATCCATATCGAAACCGAACATATCGGGAAGCACAATGCCGAACAAACGCAGTTCGGCACCGGAAAGCAGCCAACTGAAGATCACATTGACCACATTGACGATGACAGCGATCACGGCAGGGCGGATGGTCTCGCCGGCACCCGTGAGACACATCGCGCCCACCATCATCAGGCCGCAGAACGGCATCGAGTACGCCAGTACATGCACGTACTCCACGAGATAAGTGGCCGCCTCGCCATTCAAGCCGCACACAGCGGCGAGCGGCGCAGCCAACCACCAGAACGCAACGGAGACCAGCACTCCCCACACCACGCTCATCCCCATCGCCTGACCGAGCGCGTGTTCCGCCTCCTTGACATCGCCACGGCCGATGGCCCGCGCGATGATCGCCTGTCCGCCGATGCCCAGTCCGCTCATCGAGATGCCAATGAACCAGGCTACGTAGGAACCAGCGCCAAGCCCATCCATGGCAGGGAGCACGATCGTATCGTCCAGCCCCCCGGCGAGCATCTTGTCCACCAACCCGACCGTCGCCCCAAGAATCTGCTGAAGCAGTACGGGCAGCCCAACGATCAGGATTCCGGCAAGTAGCGAGCGGCCGACAAGCGCGCCGGACTGAATACGACCTGTGGGCTGCGGAACTGCCTCTGGGGCATCGTCCTCAGAGGCTGAACCATCAACCATCGTCGGTGGATTCCACCTCGGTTGGTGTGGCTGCGCCGGGTTCGAAGTCCTCCCACGTCCGCCGCTCGGTGGAGTCTCTCATGCCGATCGGCCGCATCGATGGCTCGTACTGCTCGTCCAGCCAGAAGGCGATGTACTCCCACCACACTGCATCGCGGGCATAGGTTGGATAGTGGTAGGTTCCCATGTCTGCAAACGGATCGCCTTCCTTCTGAACGGCCACATACCAGTTCTGCCACGCGGTGTGGTCCAGACCGAGACTCTGGCCGGTCAGCATGAAGAGTGATTCTGCTGCATCTACATTGACCGACAATTCCACCGCGTCAAGCGAGATGATCAACGCCTGTATCACCCGATCTTCCGGGTACTGCGCCATCGCAACACATGCAGCGCTTCGCACTTCGCTCTGTTCCTGCACATCGATGGCCACGTCACGAAGATCGGACACGACATCGGGATTATGCAATCGTTGCAGGCCCTTCACCGCCGCCCAGCGAATCGTCACACTCTCCACCTTGTCACGTTTCGTCCAAGAAGCGAGAAGAATTGCATCCTTCGGCGTCCCGTGCCGGGCCAACGCGGCAATGGCAGCAGACTTGACCAGCGGGTTCGGATCATGCTCCACATAGTCGCGGTAGAGTTCCAGATAGACCTCGGCACCGCCGAAAGTCGAAGTCGAGAGCAGCACCAGCCCTTCTCGTCTCCGGTCCGGATCATGTTGATCCAATGCCCATCGGGCGGCCTGCCCCGGTGTAGGCACATCGAACATCCGGCCGATGTCATCGATGTCTTCCATGACGCATCCCCAGAACAGGGAGAGGCAGAACACCGCGGCCACAGTTATAAACCAGCGACTCATACCACTTCCTCCGATCTGGTCGCATCGGCCCGCTCCCGCAACAGCGGCAGCATGCCCCGAACCTCCACGGCCATACGATCGTTCGGAAAGTCCTCGATAATCTGCTCACCCGCGTTCACAGCTTCGTCCCAGCGGTGATCGCTCACAGCCATCTTGAACCGAGCTGACAAGGCCTCACGGTGCTGTCCGATGATGCCCGCCGCAACCGTATGCACATCGGCCACCTCGTCCGGGTTGAGAAAGTGATCGAGTTGGCGGAGTTTCGCCATGGCAGTTTGCGTGTCGCCTCGCTCGGCCGCAGTCAGGAACTCGCTCTTGAGATCCCGCTTCATCTGTTGGCGCGAGCTGCGGAGGCGAGCCTGAAGACCGTGCAATGCAGGTGAGTCGGGATACATTCGGTGCAACCGCTGCCCAGCCTCCTCAGCCTCATCCAGCCGACCTTGGGCGAGCATTCCAGTCACGATGGCAGCCTCCTGATGGATCTTGGCTGCCAACTGACTGTTGCGGGCAAGCAGTACTCGCTGCCGCAACTGCTCTGCCTCCTCGGTGTATCCAAAGAGCCGCTCCAGATCGCGGCAGAGCACCAG
>DOVP01000278.1:9734-9936 GCA_003520025.1 Phycisphaerales bacterium | reverse complement strand
ATTTCCGTACAGACCGCCCTTGCCTACAAGCAGCCCAAGATCCTTGGCTCGCTCATGAACCTTGGCAGTCTCGGCGGTCGCGGGCGTCTTGGCATCGCGGTCCGTCACGAGTTCCATACCGAGCATGAGCCCCTGACCACGGACATCACCGACGATCGCATGCCGCGACTGCAGATCTTCAAGGCCCTGCTTGAGATACCCG
>DOVP01000278.1:0-9404 GCA_003520025.1 Phycisphaerales bacterium | reverse complement strand
TCAAGGCCCTGCTTGAGATACCCGCCTACATCGGCGGCATGCTGCTGCACGTTGTCTTCAAGCAGCACATCGAGTGTCGCAAGACCTTGCGCCATCGAAACTGGATTGCCGCCATAGGTGTTGAAGTGCAGACGTTGCTTCATACAGTCCGCCACCTCGGCCCGAGCGACACAGCATGCCAGCGGCGCACCGTTACCGATGCCCTTGGCCATTGTGACGATGTCGGGCTTGACCCCCTGATTCTCGAAGCCCCAGAAGGCCGTGCCGGTACGGCCGAAACCGGTCTGCACTTCATCGCTGATGCAGAGACCGCCACGAGCGCGGATCATTTCATACACGCGGGCGAGGTATCCATCCGGCAACTCGACGGTTCCGCCGACACCCTGAATCGGCTCGGCGATGAAGCCGGCGACTGCGCCAGACGTGGCGTGGAGCAGCACATCCTCGACCTCGGCCGCATACTTCGCAGCCGCGTCCGGATCGTCGTATCCATGAGGCCCGCGATATCGGTCCGGCGACTTCACATGCTTGATGCCGAATCCGTGCGGATACGGGTACTTCCACGAGTGCAGCGCCGTCAGGCCCATCGCCTGATTGCTCAGGCCGTGATAGGCATTGCGGAGTGCGAGGATGTCAAAATTGCCGGTATGCAACCGGGCCATCAGCATGGCCAGTTCATTGGCCTCGCTGCCGGAGTTGGTGAAGTAGCACACGCCGAGTCCCGAGTCCTGCGGAAACGTCGAAATGAGTTTCTTGCCGAACTCGGCGATGTTCGGATTCAGATAGATCGTGGTCGTGTGCTGCAGACGTTCGTTCTGCTCACGTACCGCCTCGACGATCTTGGGGTGACAATGGCCGACCGAGACCGTGACGATTCCGGCAATGCCGTCAAGATAGCGTCGACCGGTTTCATCGAAGAGCCACTGCATGTGTCCCTCGACGATCATGATCGGATCGGCGTAGTAGGTCACGAGCGCGGGAGCGAGGAACTCGCGTCGCATGTCGAGCACCGATTCGCGGGGCGGTCCCTCGTAAGGGCGAGGCTGATGCGTGCAGGTCGGCATCACGGGCTGATCGGTCATGTGGCGTTGTCTCCGGTGACGGGAAGTATCTTGAAGATCAAGTAGAAGAGCATCGCGAGCGGCAGGCCGATGAACCACGCATACCCGTAGATCTGATCGAAGAACGCGTGGAAGAAGGCCTCTTCGGTTCCGGCAGTTGCGGTAACCGCATTGATGAACCCCGGCAGATTCGGCAGCACCGCAAACACCAGGGCCAGCATGGCTGCGACGCTGACACCGGCATACTCCCCCTCTGGATCATACAGGGCATCCGCATTCAGTTCGGTCCGCCGCACGATGAAGTAGTCGCAGAGCATGATGCCTGCGATCGGGCCGAGCAACGCGCTGTACCCGATCAGCCACACGAAGATGTAATCCGACAAGTCCGTCATGAGACGCCACGGCATGATGAGGATGCCGATGACCGCGGTAATCATCGCGCCTCCACGGAACCCGATCACCGAGGGAGCCAGATTCGAGAACCCGTTGGCCGGGCTGACGATATTGGCGGCCAGATTGGTCGAGAGCGTCGCAATGAGCAGCGCGATCATCGAAATGACCACAACAAGCGGCGAGCCCATGCGAGCGATGAGTGCTACTGGATCCCAGATCGCTTCGCCGTAGAGTACGACGGTCGCGCCGGTCACGATGATGCCGACGAAGGAGAAGAGCGTCATGGTTGAGGGCAGCCCGAGCAACTGTCCGGCGGCCTGGTCCTGCTGGCTTCGGCAGTATCTGGTGAAATCCGGGATGTTCAGACTGAGCGTCGCCCAGAAGCCGACCATGGCAGTCAGTTGCGGGAAAAAGATCGTCCAGAATGACACCCCTTCCTCACGCGACGTGCCGCTTGTGAAGAGTGTCATGCTGTCATCAACGGCAACGAATGCCCAGATCAACAGCGCCACGCCGCACGCAATCAGGAACGGCGCCGCGTAGGCCTCCACCCACTTGATGGACTCGATTCCGGTTAGCACGATGACGACATGCAGAATCCAGAAAGCGAAGAAGCACAGAAACTGCCCAATCGAGATACCGAGGAACGGCAGAATGTCCGCCTCGGTTGCCGGCGTGATCCACCCAAGAGCTCCAAGAATGGAATAGATGGCCGCGCCACCGATCCACGTCTGAATGCCGAACCAGCCGCAAGCCACGACTGCGCGAGCGATTGCTGGGATGTGGGCCCCCACCGTTCCGAAACTCGCACGAGCCAGCACCGGGAACGGCACGCCATACTTGGTGCCGCCGTGACCATTGGCGATCATCGGAACCAGCACGATCATGTTGCCAAGCAGCACCGTCAGAACCGCCTGCCACCAAGTCATGCCGGCGGCAATCATCCCGGCCGCGAGCATGTAGGTCGGAATGCAGATCGCCATGCCGATCCAGAGGGCCGCGATGTTCCACCGGGACCAGGTTCGCTGCTCCGGCGGAACTGGCGCGAGGTCGGCGTTGCTCAGTGATCCGCTCATCCCTCGGTCAGCGCCCCGTAGGTCTCAGGGCGGCGATCGCGGAAGAACTGCCATGTATTCCGGACTTCTTCGATCAGGTCCAGATCGAGATCGGCAATCACGACTTCGTCATCGTCGCGGCTCCCCTCGACCATGATCTGTCCGCGAGGATCGCAGAAGTAGGACTGCCCGTAGAACTTGCCGATGTTCCAAGGGGCCTCAGTACCGACGCGGTTGATCGCGCCGACATAGAACTGATTCGCAACAGCGTGCGCGGGTTGTTCGAGTTTCCAGAGGTACTCGCTGAGCCCAGCGACGGTGGCAGAAGGATTGAACACGATTTCCGCCCCAGCAAGACCGAGTGCCCGCGCCCCTTCCGGGAAGTGTCGGTCATAACAGATGTACACACCGATCTTTCCGGCGCTCGTCTGAAACACCGGATATCCCTCGTTTCCGGGGGTGAAGTAGAACTTCTCCCAGAAGCCGGGATTGCAGTGCGGGATGTGGTGCTTGCGGTAGCGCCCGAGATACTCACCATGCTCATCGATGACGGCAGCGGTGTTGTAGTACACGCCCGTCATGGCCTGCTCGTAGATTGGCACGACCATGATCATGCCGTGCTCTTTGGCGAGTTGCTGCATGAGTGTGACGGTCGGCCCGTCCGGCACCGGCTCGGCGGTTTCATACCAGCGAATGTCCTGCTCGGCGCAGAAGTACGGACCGGAGAAGATCTCCTGCAAACAACAGATCTGCGCCCCCTGCTCAGCGGCCTGCGCGATGAGCGGCACATGCTTGTCGATCATTGCCTGCTTGATGGCGTGCACGTCCGTCGAGTCGGGCAATGCATTGGATGCTTGAATGATCGCAGCGCGAGTGATGCGGGCCATGGATGTCCTTTCAAATCAGAACCAGCGGCTGACGAGAATTCGGCACTCAGTAAAGAAGCGAACCGCATCCTCGCCATTGGCGTGGAGCGTTCCGAAGAATGAATCTTTCCATCCGGAGAACGGGAACACCGCCATCGGCGCCGGAACGCCGACGTTGATGCCGATCATGCCGGCACCCGCTTCGGTACGAAAGCGATTCGCTGCGTAGCCGCTTGATGTAAACATGACCGCCATGTTTCCAAAAGGCGACTGTTGCGTCACGTCGATGGCATCATCAAGCGTCGCTCGTGGCATAATGGAAAGGACCGGGCCGAAGATTTCATTCTCGGCAAGGGACATTCCGGGGGTGACGCGGTCAAAGACGGTTGGCCCCACGAAGCAGTCGCCGCTCGGCATCGCGGCTTCTCGCCCGTCGAGCAGCAACTCAGCCCCCTCTGCGACGCCCGCTTCAATGGCCTTGGTCACTCGCTCGCAACTCGCCGCATCAATGAGTGGCCCCATGCCGCAATCGGCCTCGCTGCCTGCGGCGGTCTTGATGCCCTTGGCCGCCTCGACGATTGCAGGCACGAACCACTCGGCGGCTTCTCCAACCGGAATGGCGACCGATCCGGCCAGACATCGCTGCCCGGTGTTTCCGAAGGCAGAGCCAAGAACACCGTCAATTGCCGCTTCACGATTCGCGTCCGGCATGATGAGCATGCAGTTCTTCGCGCCGCCCATGCACTGAGCGCGCTTGCCGGCCGCCGTGGCGGTGGCGTAAACGTGCTTGGCGACGGGCGTCGAACCGACGAAGGAGACAGCCTTGACGTCTGGATGGGTGATCAGTTCCGTGGAGGCTTCCACACCTCCGAGCACGAGGTTGAGCACACCCTTGGGCAGTCCTGCTTCGTAGGCGAGTTCCACTTCACGGACTGCGCACAGCGATACTTTCTCGCTTGGCTTGAGGACGAAGGTGTTGCCGCAGGCGATCGCCATCGGCCACATCCACATCGGGACCATGATCGGGAAGTTGAAGGGTGTGATGCCGGCGCACACGCCCAGCGGAACACGTTCCATCGTGCTGTCAAGCGGGATGTTCTCGTCACGTTCGCGGCTGAAGGAACTCGACACGGCGATTCGAGGCAGTGTCCGCCCCATCAACAGCGAGGGCGCCCCGCAGGCGTACTCGATGCAGTCGATCCCCCTCCGCACGTCACCACGGGCCTCCGGCACGTTCTTGCCGTGTTCGGACACGATCAGATCGGTCAGTTCCTCGAAGTGATCTTCGAGTACCTGCTTGTAAGCGAAGAGCACCTGACATCGCTCGCCCACCGGGGTCTGCGACCATGCAGGGAAGGCCTCTGCCGCAGACTTCACGGCAGCGTCCACCGCGGCGGCTCCGTCAAGAGGAACCTCGGCAAGCACCTTGCCGGTAGCAGGATTGACATCAGCGAAGGTGCCTGATGCTTTCATCGCATCAACACGGATGCCGTTTATGACATGAACAGCGGGGATAACCGACATGGTGAGGGCCTCCTTTGGGCCGCACAGTGTAGAGCACCGAGGGGTACCGCTTCAGCCGCGGTATACACAGCTGCTGGTGCAGGTCTCGTGCACGGTGATGGCCTTCAGCATGGGCAGCGAGGGCTTCAGACGCTCCCAGATCCAGACAGCGAGCATCTCGCTGGTTGGGTTCTCAAGCCCCTCAATCTCGTTGAGCAGGCGATGGTCAAGTTTGGCGTCAAGCGGCGCCCACGCAGCAGAGATGTCGCCGTAGTCGATCAGGTAGCCCTTCTCCGGATCGACAGATCCGGATACCGCCACATCAACCTCGAATGAGTGGCCGTGCATCCGCCGACACTTGTGCCCCTCGGCAAAGGTCGGCAGCCAGTGGGCTGCTTCGAATCGAAACGTTTTGACCAGTTCCATCCGCATGATTCAGCACATCGTACCGAAACCCTCTGGAAGCGAGAACGCCAGCCCACTTCCGCTGCGTACCATGACATGATGCGGTGTCTCCTGACATTCCTTCTCACCGGATTTCTGCTTCTTGCCTGCCATCCGCCACATGACGCTGACTCCGCCGCCACGCAGCCTGACCGACAGGATGAACACCCCATGACCTCCATTTCCAAGAGTGGGTTTGACCTGACGCCTCCCAATGAGGCGAACCATGCGGCCATGGTCGCCAAACTCGATCCGAAGACCGTCGAAATCACCCAGCGAGCAGGTACCGAACCGGCATTCTGTGGCACGCTTCTGGACAACAAAAAACCCGGCATGTACACCTGTGTCGTCTGTGGTCTTCCGTTGTTCTCGAGCGAACACAAATATACGTCAGACAGCGGCTGGCCCAGTTTCTTCCAGCCCTATGACGTCGATCATGTTGCTCGCGTAGATGACCGTTCACATGGCATGTCCAGAACCGAAATCGAATGTGCTCGATGTGGATCACATCTTGGACACGTTTTCGCAGACGGCCCAGCTCCCACTGGCGAGCGACACTGCCTGAACTCCGCCTCCCTTGTGTTTCATGAACAAGGCTCAGACGTGCCTGTCACCATGAAACCAGGCCCGACAGAGGTGGCCTACTTCGCAGGCGGGTGTTTCTGGGGCATCGAACACTACTTCGGCAAGGGGCCTGGTGTCATTGACGCAGAAAGCGGTTACATGCAAGGCAAGGAGGGTGACACTTCCTACGAGGAAGTGTGCTCGGGCACCAGCGGCCATGCCGAAACCGTCAAGGTCCTGTTTGATCCGATGCAGATCTCGTATCGTGAACTTGTGGATGCCTTCTTTCGGATGCACAATCCGACCGAAGTCGACCGTCAAGGTCCGGATATCGGCACGCAGTACCGATCAGGCATCTGGTTCACATCGCCGGAGCAGGAGAAAATTGCCCGGCAGGCCATCAGGGAACTCGGCAAATCGGGAAAATACACCCTCCCGATCGCTACCAATATTGAAGCCGCCCATACATTCCACCCGGCAGAAGCCTACCATCAGGATTATGTCGCACGGACAGGAAGGGCCTGCCACACTCTCAATCCTTGGCCAAACGAGCAACTACCCGGTTCCCCGCATTGACACGGCGGCACCATTCATGACACACTGTCCCAAACAGGAGATCCACACTATGCGAACCATCATTGCACTCACACTCACCACCTTGGCAGCTGCCGGACTTGCAGGGTGTGATACCCACGCCGGCACAGATGCGCTCATCGGCGGCGGCGCTGGCGCAGCCAGTGGCGCGTTGATCGCCGGACCAGTCGGCGCGGGCGTTGGTGGCGCGATCGGCGCCGGAGCTGGCGCCCTGATCGGTAACGAACAGGACAAACAGGAAGGTCGCGGGATCGAGTAAACCACTTTACTCGACCGCAGTCTTGTACAAAATCAATCCGCTCTCCGATAATCGGGGAGCGGATTGTCGTGTGGATGTTTGAGTTCGGCACAAGTTGCACTCGAACTCACCGAACCATCATCGGAGGTCACGTTGTCTGAGCCGGCATATCCACCGTCATGGTCGGGAAGGCAAAATCAGCGCCGCGCTTGTGCACGATGCGACCAACTTCAAGCATGAGAC
The DNA here is from genome assembly GCA_003520025.1 of Phycisphaerales bacterium. Classification (GTDB taxonomy): domain Bacteria; phylum Planctomycetota; class Phycisphaerae; order Phycisphaerales; family SM1A02; genus UBA12567. The sequence continues at coordinate 2,443 of DOVP01000278.1, read as the reverse complement.
GCTCGCGAATTTTGGCGAACTCAGCGGTCGAAGTCGTACTTGTAAATGCCAGAATCGAGATGTCGATTGTTGAGTCACCATATCCGCCGAACGAAACGCGAACGGCCTGATCGTGATCGATGGACTCATCACCTGCAAAAAGTTGCTCCAAGTCGGCGATAATCGACTCCACGGCGTCAAAGTCGTCATACCGCACACCGATCGTCTCACTGAGTTGCCGATTCGTCCGCTCAGACGTATTCTCAATCACCCCAGAGACGAATACAGAATTCGGGACATATACCAACCGCTTGTCGCCCGTTCTGATGTGCGTGGCATACAGGCCGATTCGTTCAATGCCTCCTTCAATACCCTTGATGACCACCCAGTCCCCCACTCGGAACGGCCTGTTGAAGAGCACCATGATGCCACCGAAGAAGTTGGCGATGACATCCTTGGACGCGAAAGCAAATGCAGCAGATCCGATGCCGCCGATCGTCAGAATCGCGCTCATGTTCATCCCGAGCGACTGCATGCCGACAATCACTCCGATGATCCACACAAAAACGACACCGATGCCGAAGAGGGCCTGAAGAGCCGTCATGTCCATCTCTGAGCCGGACTCTGCCGCTTGTTGTTCGATCACATACTGAGACCGGCGAACCGACCGAGCCACAAAGAGCGTGCCGCAGAACACCGCAATGATGATTCGTATCGTGGGCAATATCAGATGTACAAAGTGATCTATGTCGGTTGCGACATTGTCATCACCATGTGAAAAATGCCCCCACAATGCAGCGCCGTGCTCCAGCACAAATGTGAAAGCAATCAGCCAAATTGCCAACCCAGCTGGCATTCTTGCCGCGTCAGCTACTACACCGCCCCATCGCAACCGACCACGAGAGAGGCGGGCAAGCCGTCCGAGCAGCCAACCCACTACCACATGCGCAACAATTGCGGCACCCACCACGATTCCGAGCATCGTCAGAATGGTGACAAGTTCCGTATCCGCGCCCCCCTTGGCCTGATCCACCGATCCGCCCGGATCAGCAGCGGCCAACAACGTCGCCAGCGATACCGTAAACATTGACATAGCGGGCAGGATATCGCCCCGAAGCCCGCCAAGCCAAACTCAGCCCCCGTGGGCATCGCCGGTGTCTGTATGCTGCACCCATCCATGAGCGATACAGACCATCTCGACGCAGATGCTGCAAACTCTCCCGAGGATAGTTCCGAAGAACCCACCATCGATCGCTCGGCAGAAATGCTCCGCGGCAAACCGGAGGTGCCACGCGGTCCCGATCCGATGATCGGTCGCACCGTCGGACACTTCAAGATCAAGCGGGTCATCGGCCAAGGTGGCATGGGAGCGGTGTATGAAGCGATGCAGGAGACCCCTCGCCGTGTCGTCGCGCTCAAGATGATTCGCGCGGGCGTCACATCCCGTTCGGCAATCCGGCGATTTCAGTACGAGGTGCAGACACTCGCGAGGCTCCGCCATCCCGGCATCGCCCAGATCTACGAAGCTGGCATGAGCGACCAGGGCGAAGGGGGCACGCCATGGTTCGCCATGGAATATCTCGCAGGCTCACGCATCCTCACGCACTATGCAGAAGACAAGAAACTCGACGCCCGTCAGCGGCTCGCTCTGTTCGCAAGAGTCTGCGATGCAGCGCATCACGGGCACCAGAAGGGCATCATTCACCGCGATCTCAAGCCTGGCAACATCCTCGTTACCAGCAGTGGCGATCCGAAGATCATCGACTTTGGCGTCGCGCGGTCAACCGATAGCGATATGGCGGTCACCACACTACAGACTGACATGGGCGCGCTCATCGGCACCATGCAATACATGTCGCCGGAGCAGTGTGACGCAGATCCAAACGACATCGATGTCCGCAGCGACGTGTATGCACTCGGCGTCGTCCTCTTCGAACTGCTCACCAACACGCCGCCGTATGACATCAGCAACCGACCGATTCATGAAGCCGCCCGAATCGTTCGGGAGGATGCGCCGACCAAACCCAGCACCATCATTCGACTCCTCCGCGGCGATATCGAAACAATCTGCCTCAAGGCCCTGGAGAAGGATCGAGACCGCCGCTATCAATCAGCGGTCGAGTTGCGTCAGGACATCGAACGCTATCTCGACAACGAACCCATCACGGCTCGCCGGCCGACCCTGACATATCAGTTGAAACTGTTGTACCGACGGCATCGAGCCCCGGTCGTGCTGTCGATCATTCTCGTCATTCTGCTGGTACTGGGCGTCGCGGCGTTGAGTGTGCTTGCATCGACGCAGGCTGCCATGAATCAAGAATTGCATCGGCAAGTGAGCCGATCTCAGAATGTAATTGATTCCGCATTGCGGATGCTTGAGCCGCCCACAAACAGTGATGTCTCATGGGGGCGGGATGTGACATACGAAACAGTGCTCGATCAGGCTTCCTCTGAACTTAACGAC
>DOVP01000074.1:1482-5228 GCA_003520025.1 Phycisphaerales bacterium | reverse complement strand
CCGAGATCCACCCGACATACTGCGTATGCCCCAGTGTGAAAAATAGGCTCGTTAGCAGGATCGCATACCATGGCCTTCCCGAAAACCGGATCAGCATGCCAAGCATGAAGCCCCGGAACCAGATTTCCTCGTAGGCATTCGAAATGAGATTGCCCACCATGTCTCCGGGATACAGGGCATACTCCAGATTCCCCCACCGTGTTCCGAGGATGATCGCAACTTCGCACACTGCCACCAACAGCGTAATCACCAATGCTTTCTGAATCGACCAAGCCGAACGCCCAGGAAGCAGGAAGACCTGCCGAGCACTGCACCGAAACACGCCGAAAGCAACCACTCCATACAACAGTGCACCAATGGCTATCCAGTAGGCCAGAACGTGCCACAGGAAAAGCCCCGTCTGATCAGGGCTGATTTGCTGGTTGATCCAGGCTCCGATTCCACTCGCAGCACCGATGAATTCGCTAAGGGCGAAGTGCAGAATCACGACTACAATCGTAATGCCGACAAGTCCGATCTTTACGTTTCGCGATCCATCGCCACTGCTGGATGTTGTACGCATGGCCCCCAACTTAACCTAAAAAGTCGTTCACTTCGACGCACTGATACCCAATGCAACCTCGCGCTCGCGACGCTCCCCGAAACGTACCGCCAGCCGCCGCGATACCGTTGTACCCCTTCGGTTCATAGATGCCCTCTGATGGCTGCTTAATGCACTCTCAGGACCATCCCCTTTCTCTGATATACTCCGCGGTTCGTCCCTGCGGCGAAGCGTTCTCACACGGCCCGCCCTGGCTCAGGTCGGCTCCCGAGAACGCCGGGCGTCTGGGCTGGCCTCGAGGCTGGCGGCGACCCGAGCGGCAGGCAATGCACAGGAGGAGCCATATGGTCGTACTGCGACTGAAGCGTATGGGACGCCGGCATCGTCCCTTCTACCGACTCAATGCAATGGACAGGCGGGCCCCCCGTAACGGCCGAGTCATCGAAGAACTCGGTTGGTTTGATCCACTCGTTGAGGACGACAAGCAACTCAATCTCAAGGCGGACCGCATCAAGTACTGGCTGAGCGTCGGCGCTCAGCCAAGCGACACGGTTCGCGGCCTGCTCAAGCGGATCGATGTCAATCCGACGCCGGGCACCCCCTTGAGTTGATCGTTCGCCAGGCGCGCCCCCGATGCGAATCGACATCCTGACCTTGTTCCCGGCCATGTTCGAAGGACCGCTCAACGCGAGTATCCTCGGGCGAGCGAGGGAAGCAGAACTCGTCGAAGCCCACGTTCACGACATCCGTGACTGGAGCACCGACAAGCACAACAAGGTCGATGACCGACCCTTCGGAGGCGGACCCGGCATGGTGATGATGTGCCAGCCACTGCACGATGCAGTACTGGCCGTCGAGAACATGGACACACGGCCTGCGCAGCGCATCCTGCTCACGCCACAAGGAGAGAGAACCACGCAGACAACGGTCGAGACGCTGGCAACACAGGAGCGACTGCTTCTGATCGCCGGACACTACGAAGGAATCGACGAACGTGTCATCGAGGCACTCGCCCCGCTCGAACTGAGCATCGGCGATTACGTCCTCAGTGGAGGCGAACTCCCGGCACTTGTACTGGTCGATGCCATCACCCGGCTTCTTCCGGGTGCTCTTGGACACGAAGACTCCGCCGCGGAGGACTCCTTCAGCGTCACCGACGAATACGGCCATCCACTGCTCGACACGCCGCACTACACCCGCCCCCGGGAGTGGGAAGGAACTGAGGTTCCAGAAGTGCTGCTCTCGGGCGACCACGGTGCCATCGCCCGCTGGCGGCATGAGCAGCGTGTGAGCCGAACAGCCGAGCGACGACCAGACCTGCGAACTTCCCCTGAAACATCGTCCCGAACGGACGCTTAAGAGAACCCCCAAGAACGCGACCCCTGAGCAGAACGACTCAAGTCGCTCCGGCCATACGAGGCCGAAAGAAAGACAAGACCATGAACAAGCACGAACTCATCGAAGGCGTCACCGCCAATCAACTCAAAGACGACTTCCCGATCTTCAGCATCGGCGACACGCTCGACATCCATGTTCGCATCATCGAGGGCGACAAGGAACGCACGCAGGTGTATCAAGGTGTCCTGATCGCCCAGAAAGGCCGCGGTGTGAACCGCACGATCACAGTCAGACGCATCGTCGCCAATGAAGGTGTTGAGCGGATCTTCCCGCTGCATTCCCCCCACATCGCCAAGATCGAGATCGTCCGCCGCGGTGACGCTCGCCGCGCGAAACTCTACTTCCTGCGTGATCGCGTCGGAAAGTCACGGCGTCTGCGCGATCAGCGGCGTGGTCTCAAACACGTGTAATCTGCATTCGGTCCCCTTGGCGCTTCTCTCCCCATCTAGCAGGACGAGAAGAAACACGACACGATCTGACAGACCTATCCGGCCTTTCGAAGATTGAGCGCCCGGGTGACTGCCGGCAGACGCCTTGCCTTCAAGGGCGCCGCATCATCCGCGGGCGGACCTACGCGGTGAAATCGAGCCTTGCGAATTGCCAGTTCCATGCCTCGCAGCGCCCGGCGGGCCTCAGCGAGGGCATCTACGCGTGTGTTGCTCATCCGATGCATGGGACTCTCCTCGGGGCCCTCTCAAGGCCCGTCTACGCCCCATTTCGACCGGATGCGATCCCGACTTGACCAAGATGCCGACGATTCAGGCCGAACCGTTCTCGCCGCCATTGAGCGGAGCATCGAGTATTCGCGCAGCCTCAGCAGCCGCCTCGTCATAGATCGTGGCGAGCAGGCCCGCGAGCGGAAACTGCCCTCCCAGTGTCGAGGGGCCAAGGCGGCGAAGCAACGCATGAGAGACATGTGGCTCCGACGGCACATCTGGCAACCGCCCATGTGGTCGCCACCATGTATCAAGGCACTCAGCAAGCGGCGGGCCGGCGGCTATGTCCGGATCGAGCACAATCGGCGGGTGCGACACCGCTTCGCCCTGAGTCCGAATCGCCCGGTGATGACCGATCCGCTCGATGAGCGTAGCGCACTCCATGCCCCGCACGCCAAGTATGCACAACGGATCGCGATACAACCGCTCCGCAGCAAGCCACGCAAGCGCCGCCACACGCCATCCATCACGACGGCCACCCTTTTCGACGGTCGTTTCAAGATGTGCCTGCTCCGGAATCAGCGGCATGCCACACCCGTGGAACAAATCCTCCAAGCCGGCTGGAACCTCGTCCTCAAGCAGCTTCGCCGCCCAAATCGCCTCGCATGCCATGGCCTCGATCAGTTTGGCCCACCCCATCTCATCAATCACCGGCATTGTGATTTGCACCGCCAATGATGATTCAGCATCGGCCTGCACCGGACCGCTGATCACGCCAGCCTCGACCGACAATGACCGCACCGCACCATCACGTGCTGCAAGAAGACCTTCCTGCATGGAGCGTTCCCCAACGATGGCCTCAATGAGCCGAAGCCACGTTCCACATATCACAGCATCGAGCAGCGATTGCTCATCAACTTTGAGACGCAGCCGCCCCCCCCGCCGCCGCGATGGCCGCGGGGCTTTGCTTCCGATGTCGGTACGGCTCATGCTCCCACCTCCATCGCCGAGCCACGCAGCAGCAGCAGATCATGCAGTTGTCCCGTCGTCATCTCCGTAAGCCAACTGTCACCGCTCCCGATGATCTGCTCAGCCAGTTGTGTCTTCTCTTCAATCATCCTGTCGATCCGCTCCTCAAGCGTGCCCATGCA
>DOVP01000074.1:0-1091 GCA_003520025.1 Phycisphaerales bacterium | reverse complement strand
CGCTCAACCGCCGGATTCCACCAGCGGTCGTAGTGGAACACGTGATTGGCGGCAGTCAAGTTTAAACCGAGACCACCGGCCTTGAGCGAAAGAACAAAAACAGGCGCATCGCCCTCGGGTGACTGAAACTCATCGATCATCGACTGCCGTCGCTTCATCGGCGTGCCACCATGCAGGAACAGAGATCGGCACCCGAGATCGTGCTCGACCATCGCCGAGAGCAATTTTCCCATCCGTCGGTACTGCGTAAATACGAGCGCCCGCTCACCGGTCGCCAGCACTTCGTCAAGCAGCGTGATGAGCCGCCGCGACTTGCCGGACCGCTCCGAAAGCCGCTGAATCTGATCGCCGCTGTGGGCCGCCACCACCACCTCATCACCCGACTCCGCAAGTGCCGGGTGATCGCAAATCTGCTTGAGCCTCGCCAGCATCGCGAGAATGAGCCCACGCCGCTGGATGCCCTCTGTGCGATCGACCTTGCCGATCATTGAATCGACGACGGCGCGATACAGGGCCGCCTGCTCAGACGAAAGTGTGGCGAACTCCCGTGTTTCAACGCACTCTGGGAGATCGTCGATGACGTTGCGATCCGTCTTCAGCCGGCGAAGCACAAACGGTTGCACCATGCCACGCAGCGATGCGGCTGCATTGGCGTCACGATGCCGCTCGATCGGCCGCGAGAATCGGCGTCTGAAATCCGGCGCCGCGCCGAGGAAGCCCGGATTGCAGAACTCCATGATTGACCAAAGTTCGCTCAGGCGGTTTTCAACTGGTGTGCCGGTCAAGGCAATGCGCCGTTCGGCTTCTAAACCGCGAATCGCCTGCGCTTGTTTGGTCGGTGGGTTCTTGATGTACTGCGCTTCGTCCAACACAATGCGGTGCCACGGCACATCGCCGAGTGTTTCAACATCACGCGTCACCAATGCGTAGGTCGTGATCGTGACATCGCAGGAGGTGGCGATCTTCTTGAATGCCTCTCCGACAGGCCGATCGGGGCCATGCTGCACGTGCGCCGTCAATTCCGGCGCAAATCGTTCCAGTTCACGTTCCCAGTTTCCGACCACCGACGTCGGTACGACAAGCAGGGTCGG
>DOVP01000189.1 GCA_003520025.1 Phycisphaerales bacterium | reverse complement strand
CCCCCGGAACCTCCGGCGCCGACACCACCGCAGCCCACACCATCCACTCCTGAACCTGGTGCCGGATCCTGACATGCCTCGATCAATGACCGGCTTTGGTGCTGCGCAGTCGGTTGAGGGTGGGTGCCGCTACGGCGTCGAGATCCGCTCGGTCAACGGCCGCTTCCTCAAGTGTGTCCCCCGCGTGCCGGACGATCTGCATGGCCTGGAACCGGAGATCGAGCGGGCTGTCGGAGAGGTCCTGCGACGAGGATCGGTCACCGTCACCGTTCGTTTCACAGATGAATCGGCCAGAGCCGCCGTTCCGATCAACGTCGCGGCTCTCGAGCAGTATGTCGCGCAACTTCAGCCGCTTGCGACCAAGTTCAGCCATCGCCTCGACATCGCCTCGCTCATCCACCTACCCGGGGTGATTTCCGCCGAAGCCGGTGATTCACATCTGGAGGCGGCCAAGCCAGTCGTGCTTGATCTCGTCGCCGAGGCCGTCAAGCAGGTTGATTCCATGCGACTGCATGAAGGCGCTTCACTTGCGGCCGACATTGCGTCCCACCTCAAGAAGATCAAGTCTCAGTTGGATCGCATTCATGCCCGCGCACCGCAGGTTGTCGAGGCATATCAGCATCGGCTCCGACAGAGAATGGAATCACTGCTCGCGGAGGTTGATGCCAATGTTCGGCAGGAAGACCTGCTTCGAGAAGTGGCTCTGTTTGCCGAACGAACAGATATCGCAGAGGAACTGGCCCGCTTGAGCGCCCATCTGGATCAATTTCGCGAGTTGCTTGGAAATGAAACCGATCTGGTTGGTCGGACGCTGGACTTTCTCTGTCAGGAAATGCTCCGCGAGGCAAATACCATCGGCAGCAAGTGTCTCGACACTGAGGTGGCCCGCTGTGTTGTCGAGGTAAAGGGGGCCGTTGATCGTGTCAAGGAACAGGTCCAGAATCTTGAGTAGCGAAGAGGGCACGCCCACAGTTGATTCCGTGGCAAGCAGAGAATTGCTTTCGCCAAGAGAGATTGCTGCGGTGCTGGACCAATACCAACTTGGAGTGTTGGAGTCGATCAGGCCGTTTTCCGCGGGATCATCGCGTGCCCCCAAGGCAAAGATTACGACGGGCTCGGGCGTGTTTCTGTTGAAGCGGCTGGCGCCCTCGCGGTCTGATTTGGACGGCATGAAGTTTCAACATCGTTTGCTGCAGCATCTCACAGGCGCTGGCTTCCCGGTGGCGGAACTGCAAATATCAAGCGACAACCAGACGATGGTGAGCCACGGCGAGTACCACTATGAGATCTCACGGTGGGTCAACGGTCATCGCTATCGATTTACGCCTGCCGCGGCAAAGGCATCCGGAGCCGCGATGGCGGCGATGCATGATTTACTCGTGTCCATGACGGAACAGGCACCACCGCGGCGGGGGTATCACGATCGTCCAGATGTGGCCAAGGCCGCGGCCAAACTTGCCCAAGAATCGGATTCGGATGTTCGGTGCGGCTTTGAACGGCTGGCGGATCACCTTCGCGCTGCCCGCCGGGATGTTCGTGAGTATTGGCCGAGGCTGCCGCTGACCGTCGCGCATGGGGACTGGCATCCCGGAAATATCCTGCTTGGCGATGATCGTGTTGTGGCGGTGATTGATTTCGAATCGGCGCGGGCAGAACCAGGGGTGGCCGATTTCTCCAACGGGCTGCTGCAGTTCTCGCTCAATCGTCAGGCTGGCACACCTGTTTCAGAATGGCCCGTTGCGTGTGACATGGAACTTCTTGGAGCAATGGCGGCTGGATTCCAGTTGGTCGCAAGGCAACGACTCGATGATACAGAACTCCACTGCGTTCCTTCGCTGATGATCGAGGCGCTCGCTACCGAGATCATCATCACCTTGCGCCGTAAAGGGCAGATTCGAAAACTGGGCCCCGAGGTTGTTCTTCCATGGGTCATCGCGAGACTCGACTGGATCGTCGATCACCGTCAAGCCGTGATCGACGTTGTCGCTGGAACATGAGGGGGCGAGGTGTTCCGCCTCCCGATCAGCCGCCGGCCAACACGACAATTGCCAGGAAGAGCCCAAGTACCATGACCACGGCGGCGATGAGCCAAGCGACCCTCGCAGCCATGGGCGGAGTGTTGTGCGGCGAGCCTTCCTCGGCGGGTGTGCCGACATCAACCATGTCCCAGTCGATGTCGACGGAGTCTCGCCGATTGGCCTGCAGAGCCGCCTTGGCGGCGTCAACATCGCGGCGACGTACTTGAAGGGGAACGCCCCATCGCGGGTTGGTGGATTGGCCGGTCACACCGAGCGCCGTGCCGGTACTCCCAAAGGTGAAGGCGTCGATGCCCGCGTCATCAAGAATTGCCACGAGGATTTGCGCTACGAACTCACTCGTGGCGGTCGTGATCGTGACCAACTGGTTCGGATCTTCAATCTGGCTCACGAGGGACATCCTGCGTCAAGGTGGGCGATCAGGTGTTCGATCTGCTCCGGCCCCCACACGATGTCTGTGAGCAAGGCCCGCCACGAGCATATTTCATCTTGCGTGATCTGCATCGGCTCGCTTGGCACGCCCTGCACCAGCGAACTGTCGTGTACCGCCGCTGCCATGACACACTCGCCCACGCACGAGGTGATTTCCATCCAGAGGTGCTCGCGGACCGGTTCTTCGCCGCTGGCATCCTCCCAGGGGACTTCAACGAAGCACTCGGCGCCAGCTTCAATCAGCCGCTCGTGGAGTTCAAGGAAGGACTTCCATGTGTGGACAGCGATTGCGCGATGGCGGCTTGTTGCACGTTCGGATAGGTACACCGCGGCAACGCCGTCACTCAGGCGACAGAGCACATCGTGCGGTGGCTCGCCCCCATGTTGGGCCTCCAGTCGGATCGGTGTATCTTCCTGATCGACATCGCCTGCGATCAGCAGATGCAACCCCGGTCCGATTTCGATCTGCGCGCCGGGCTCTGGCAGAGGCGTTTCGAGTACGAGCGAGGCGACCGATGCGAGCAGATCCGCAGCGGCATCGACCAACGAGGGCTCAATGGCATCGATACACATCTCACGGTGGCCACACCGAGTCAACCCGGTCGTTTGGAGCGAGTGTTCATCGTCGTCGCTTGTGACCTCCACGATCCACAGGAGATCATCTCGTGGGTCGATGGGATTGTTGAGCAGGTCATCGATCAACACGG
>DOVP01000059.1 GCA_003520025.1 Phycisphaerales bacterium | reverse complement strand
GATCCTTCACGGAGACCGATGACCGGAAGGTCGTTCATCTCGTGATACTCTCGCAATCGATCGTTTCTTGTTTCTCCGTAGTGTTCGACATACGAACCATCATCAAGTCGCACCCATGTCGAGCCCTCGAAGTAATGCGCGTTGATTTGGAACGAAACGAGCCCGAGCGTGGTGAATGATTCGGGGCGTACAATCGGCATGTCGTTTGTGGTTTGAAGCGTAGGGCATGCGATATTGGTGCCGGCACTGACACCCATGTACGGGATCCCATCGTCAATGACCCGGTTCCGAATAGCTGCCATGGCACCACTTCGGTGCAGTTCCCATGCGAGCCGAAACGTGTTGCCACCGCCTACTGAAATGGCTTCGGCATCATTGATGGCGGCAATTGGGTCCTCGAAAGTGTGAAGGCCAACCAACTCATACCCAGCGTCAAGGCCGCGTTCGTTCATGAGTGCGAGATAGGCATCGTGCGCATCCAATGCCCATGGCACAAACAGCACTTGTCGTACGTCGCCGAAGTGTCGTTGTGTTTCTTCGACATACAGCGACACGCGCTCCGTCGTTCGAATACCGCCGCTTCCAAGAAGTGTTCGCATGTGGAAAGCCTACGTCATACTCTATATTCACGGTGAACTTGTCTTGAGGCTATGGTGCAGATATCCCCCCTGTTGTCCATACACATAATCTGCGGATGCAATTAGACTTGAGCTACTTGCCAGTGATCACCGAACCATCCAGATGTCCATGGTGCGGCACTGACCCACAATATGTCGCCTACCACGACGAAGAGTGGGGCGTGCCGGTGCTGGATGATGTGCTGCTTTTTGAGAAACTGATATTAGATACCTTCCAGTCCGGGTTGTCATGGCTGGTTGTGCTTCGCAAGCGGGACGCCATGGTGAAGCGGCTGCAATTACGTGAGCCCGACAAACTCGCCCGCTGGACGGCCAATCGCATTGAGCGGGTGTTGCAGGATGCCACCATTATTCGAAATCGCACGAAAGTGGAGGCAACTGTCAACAACGCCAAGTTGTTCGTCCATCTTCAAGAGCAGGGCCACTCGTTCTCCGACCTGCTGTGGGGACATGTGAACAACAAGACCATGGTGAACAGATGGAAACGCGATGATCAGATCCCGGCCCGCAGCCCCGAGGGTGACGCCATGTCCAAGGAACTCAAGTCACTCGGGTTCAAGTGGATCGGCCCAACCGTCTGCTATGCGTTCATGCAGGCAGTCGGCATGGTCAACGATCACCTTGTGTCCTGTCCGCGGCATCGGACGTGCTGTCGCTGACGAGTTCGAGGTCTTGCGCATCGTCCTGCCGACCATTATTTGTGTGGTTCAGCAGTCATTTTGTAACCCACAAGATTTCTGACATCAGACAGCACCGTCGCAGCGATCAGGAATTCATGGCGGCCATTTTGGTGTTGATCGGCAGGCCGGATATCTCAGGACGGAATGCTGCATGATTCGCTCTCGCTGCTGCGGCGGCTATGGTGCTGATAATGACTGGGATGATTCGACATCCGGGTGTGTGCACAGTGCTTGGTTTCACGTTGTTGACTTTGGGTGGCTGTACATCCACGCTATCCCAGAATTTCAAGCACACGTTGCCCGGAGGAGATGTTGCAGGGCGGATGATCTTTGGCGTGGAGCGGGCCGATGTCGCAGAAGTGGTGATGTTGGATACCACGGAGGTTCGTATCGGGGACGTCATAGATGTCGAGATGGAGCGGTTTGATCGATATCTGAACAAAGGGCTGGTGCCCGTTGGGTGGTCGATGTCTTTGGGTTCTGGGCAGAAGGAGCCGCAGGCGGTGTTGTTGGCATCGCAGTACGGGGCCAGTGTGGTGGTGGTGGAGATTCGGGATCCGCCTCCCTACCAGGGGACAATTGAGACGCAGGTACCAACGCTGATGACGGAGTCGATTCACGTCGATGGCACTGCAAACTTCGACGGCAATGTAAGTCGTATCGGATGGGGCCCGGGAACGATCGATGTGTGGGTGGATCCCTATAGCATCAAATGCCGGCTTTGGGCAAAGCGATCGTGGCCGCCGAATCTTGGCGTGTATTTCACCGAAGAGATGCGGACATTTCGAGGGCACGCTGATGCGGCGATTCACTCAAAGATAAAGTCGGCAGCGGACCGGTGGCGGCTGCGTAATCCCGGGAAGCCAGTTCCACCTCGTGGCGCACGGGTAGACCACATTATTCCAGGTACCCCCGCCGAAGCGATCGGGATTCAGCGCCGGGACATCTTGGTGTCGATCGATGGACGGGGCATCTCGGACGAAGCCGCTGCGAGGTCCGCTCTCGATGCTGCTGCGGGCCGCGAGGTCGAAGTCGTAGTGATGCGGCAGTCCGGAAACCAAGCAGGAGACGAGGCGGAAGGTTGGGCCGTTGCTGTCCCTATGAACCCGCTCTTCCAAGACGCCGATCCGACTCCCTATCGCCGGCTCAGTCGTGCGGTTTCCCTCGATTCCACGCAGTAGACGACTGCCGGCCATCGCATCTATTTGGCACAGAATGACTTACAAAAAGTCATTTTCTGACTTGTCGTGGCACAGGGAGATGCAGTGACTGTGGGTCGGCAGCCCGGAGGCCAGTTGGTCGTTGGGGTGCGTGTCCAGAAGCGGCCGATAGGGTGGCATGGGCTGGGCGATTGCGATTCATGGGGGGGCTGGTGCGATTTTAGAGTCGTTGACGGAGTCGCATCGCGTGGCGGTAGAGGCGGCGTTGCCGGAACTCACCGAGGTAGGGGCTGAGATGCTGCGGGAGGGCGGCACGGCGCTCGATGTGGCGGAGCAGGCGGTGGTGGCACTGGAGGAGTGTGAACTGTTTCAGGCGGGGCGGGGATCTGTACTGACGGCGGCGGGGGCGCATGAACTTGAGGCTTCGATCATGGATGGAGCGAGTGGACGTGCGGGGGCGGCGTGCGGACTTCGGACGGTTCGCAATCCGATCTCACTGGCTCGTCAGGTGCTTGAGCGGACCTCACATGTCTTCGTCGGTGGACAGGGGGCAGAGGATCTGGCAAAGGCCTGGGGACTCAAGCGTGTGCCGAATGAGTGGTTCACGACCGATCGGCGACTTGAAGAACTTCGACGTTGCCTCGCGACAGACGGTGATGATGGTCCCTATC
>DOVP01000018.1 GCA_003520025.1 Phycisphaerales bacterium | reverse complement strand
CCGGGCAGTGTCTCAGTCCCGATGCGGCGGGTCATGCTCTCACACCCGCTACCCGTCTTTGGCTTGGTGAGCCGTTACCTCACCAACAACCTGATAGGGCGTTCCCCGCTCCCAAGGTGGCCGAAGCCTTTGATCCGGAGATGTCATCAGGTATTACTCCCAGTTTCCCGGGGCTATCCCTGACCTTGGGGTACGTAGGAACGTATTCCTCGCCCTTTCGCCACTTCATGCACACCCGAAGGTGCTTTCATCGTTCGACTTGCATGTTTTAGCCATGCCGCCAGCGTTCAATCTGAGCCAGGATCAAACTCTTCAATTGAATGACATCGTCACACCCCGAGGGGCATGACGCTTCTTCGATTCGAAGAAAAATGAAGCCTGGACGGTCCGATGTCCACACGAGGTGAACATCGGCGGTCAACCTGGTTCCAGAAGAACCAGGCCCGATGACCGGCTAGTGTCATCGGGGTTTTTTTGAATCATTACTACCTGCCGAACCACAAGTGGCCCGACACGATCGTGTATTTCTGGAATGACTCGATCTGGCATCACAAGAATGTTTCATGGACGACGGGGCTGTAATCCGTCGCCCAAGTTTCGCCTTCCTGACGAGCCCTGTGAAAGGCCCGACATTCCGGCGACATCCTCGCGGCGTATCGACTGTCCACTTGTCAAGGAACAAAGCATCGCCCCAGATCGGGGCGAACCACCCCAATCAGGGCGAGCAGAGAATCGTACCCAGACCAACGTAGAAGTCAAGGTACCAATGCCATCAACCCTCGATTTTATACCCAATATCGGGGCTTTGATCGGTAACAGCGACCACCGCAAGCGTGACCGATGTCGCCCCAGCCTGCTTCAGCAGCCGGGAAGCAATTCGTGCCGTACGCCCCGTTGTCAGCACATCATCGACCAGCACGACCTCGCGACCCCGAAGTCGCGATGGGGCCTTGAGATGCAGATGCCAGCCATGGCTCGACGCCCGAAGCCGGGTCGATCTGGCGGCCCCGGCCTGCCCCGCTCCGCGGGACCGCCACATGGCTGCGTAGTACGCGGCTCCGCCGGCGGATGCCACTTCCCTGCCGATCAGGGCCGCATGATCGATCCCCCGCCGCCACCGGCGGATAAGCGGCATGGGGACGGGCACAACCACAGCCCCCCGCAGGCAGTCGGCCCCCCGCTCCGCCCGCACCGACCACGCCAGGCGGCTCCCCAGCGGACGAGCCAGTTCCCACCACCGCCTGAACTTGAGTGCCAGCACCAGCTGGGCGCAGCCTCCGCGATACCGCCCCACCCGGCACACCCCATCCAGCACACCGCGGCGGTCGATGCATACCGGGCAACCCTCGCGGACCGAATATCGCTGAGGGCTTGAATGCCCACACCTGAGACAATATGGGCCGCGGCATCGCACCAGACTCGCCCGCGTCCACCGTTCGGCATCGGGCAGAGCGCGGCCGAGCCAGTCCTCGGCAACCGCGGCGACTCGGCGTTTCAGGGTTGTGCGTCGGTCATGCCTGCTCATTCCCTAGAGAGGATGGCAGGTTCATGAGCACCGCCGCCGAACGACGCCGTTTTTCAGACCAGAAAGAACTCGGCAGAGGGCTGGTCGTGGGCGGCGGGCCGCAGCGGGAAGCGGGTGGGCTCAGGCAAGAATCAAGTGACGCCGGCTCAATCGCTGCATCAAGTGCTTCTTGATTACCAATACGCTTTGCAACGCTGTAACTCACAACGCGACTCTGTGCTTGTGCAGTTGCCGCACAGGTGCATGCTGCGAGAAGAGATACTGATTTTATTGTTTTTCAGCGATGATATACACGTCCCACGCAAAGCCTGGCAAGAAGCGGGACATCGCACGATCTGTCAAGCCAACGAGTTTGCCAAGGAATAGTGGCAACCTATTCACAAGAAGTCGACTCATAAGCCATTTTCCTCTCATGGTAACGATTCGCATATTTGCGTCTTTCAACGCTGCTTTTATCTCAGAATGTTTTGCGACGTGTTTTTTTCGCAAGAGCCCATAGAGAGAAGTTCTATTGCTGTAATTAAACAGGAGGCGACCGCCGGGCTTGAGTACCCGTGCTATTTCTTTGATTGCCGCAACTTGGTCTGACAATGATTGGAATCGCGGTATGACATGGAGTGTAAAAATAAAGCCAAACGACGAGTCGTCAAAGTCAAGGTTGAAAATATCCGCCGTTTGAACTTTGCACTTATCTGCAAAACCACACTCTTCCACTTTCACTTTAAGCGATTCAAGCATCGACTCATTCACGTCAGTTGCTGTAAATGCAACCCCTCGCTCAAGTACTGGCAACGTGAACCTTCCCGTCCCCGCACCAATCTCAAGCACTTCCCCATCGCCCAGTTCCTTTGGGAATATGCTGTTAAACATGTGGATATCGTGATCGCTCACCAGTCGGCCACGAGGATTTTCCTCACGCCACTCGTCGTATGAGTCAGCGATATCTGAGTATATCTCTTGCACATTTACTCTTGACTGTTCTGTCATCATCTATTCCTGTTTGACATGACAATGGGTATTAGGATCTATACAAAGCCAATCCGCTCTCGAACCTGCTCAATCATCGGGTTAATCGCATTCCACTCTGTCTCGGTCGGATAAACCTTCTTCTCAAATACAAAATCCGGTTCTATGAACTTCGCGACACTCTCTGCAAACATCTGGGGGTTGTCAACTCCACAAAACTCCCCAATACGAAGTCCTTGGACTGCCGGCTCTTCAAGAAGTGCATCAAATTGCACCTGAATCCAGTTGTCTTGAGGAATTCCAGCCAAATCATCCATTGCGATCTCAACCATATTTTTCCATTGGAATGCTGCTACTTCTGCAGACTTATGAGACGACACGAACTGTTCAAGATCTGGAACTCTAGGCCCCCAAGTCTTTCTGCTCCCTCGAAGTCGACTTGAAAGATAATTTCCAGCAAATCTCAGTGCCAGGCGTGGCAACCCTTGCAAGCGAATGTTTTTTCTTCGCCTCACAAACGCCTTCCCAACAGAATCACGATACGTCCAGCCATATAACATTTCTGGAATTGCGTGTTCTGGCTTACGAACAACGTGAATGATTTTTGCTTCTGGAAATACCGCGTGGAGAAAAGGAATCCTCAATGCGTGGTAGGAAAGATCGTCTATGTATCTATTGTTCTGACTCTCCAACAGTTTGGCGCATGCATTCTGAATACGCTCCTTCAAGTCAGGAGTCGCTTCAAGTGCAGATCGACAATCATCTCTTCTCGCCCCAAGATCCATATTCCAAATCATGAGTGGTTCACGAACCCACTGGTAGCACTTCTCCAGAACAACAGTTCGACAAATTACTGACTTCCCGCTACGAGGCGTACCCGTCACTACAATTGGGGATCGCATCACTGCAGTGTACTGCATCGGAACAATTGGCCATCCTGTGGGCCGTTGTTGACGTTGTATTTTGAACGCGTCCCTTCAAGTGATGCCAATCTCATTCGACATGAGTGCCGCATCGGCATCGTTTGTATTGAGGGGCGACGTTGCAGAAGTGAGAAACGAACAAAAAAATACACGCGTCGCACCGACGCCATCTTTTGGAACGCCGATGAATAAATCATTGAACGTATCTCGGCTCATATCCCAGTTGGAAGTGATCGCTGCTCCGAACTGTCCATTTGGCGTAAGTCCATGAATGATCGATGTCGCATTGGCATCGCACCAGATTCGCCCGCGTCCATCGCTCGGCATCTGGCAGGGCGCGGTCAAACCAATCCTCGGCAACCGCGGTGGCTCGGCGTTTCAGGGTTGTGAGTCGGCCATGCCTGCTCATTCTCTGGAGAGGATGGCAGGTTCGTGGGCAGCAGCGTCGAACGACGCCGTTCTTCGGATCAGAAAGAACTCGGCGGGGGGCTGGCCGTCGGACGACGGGTGTCCGCAGTCCCACTGCGTATCAACTGGTTGGCGGCCACCCGGGCCTGTACCAATCCTCCCGGCAGCAACCCCGCCACCTCCCCCGGGGAAAGCCCGGCCGCGTCTGCAAATGCCGCCAGCAAGGTCGAGGCGGGGGAACCGGCGTGAGCGAGAATCCGCGAGGCCAGTTGGCGGCGGACCGGAGCGGGAAGCGAGTGGGCCCAGGCAAGAATCAAATTCTCGGACATTGGTGGTCTCCAAAGGGTGCTGGCAAGACAAGGCGGCAGCCAAAGGGGCCTTTTCACGGCCCCGTAGAATAAATGTGGTTCTTTTTTCGCCCACTCGAAAGAACCGCTCTACAGAGGGATTGTCTCGCTTGTAGCCCCTGAAGGGGGTAGGAGATGACCCGCACATGCCGCGATTCGACGCTGCCAATGCCATTACCGCCGCTTTTGAGGATGGATACGAGGAGTTGTTCCTTGCCGTCCGCCCCCATCTGAGCGCCCGGGAGACCCAAACGCTGTGCCGAGCCGCCTTTAATTATCTGATCAAGCGATATTTGAAAACCGATGAAAAGGCGATCCCATCGGCTGATTGTCTGCTCCATACGGCCCGCGCCTTCGTGCAGGTCCATTTGGAAAGACGACTCAACACAAACAAAGACACGAAGCACCACAATCCGACGCTCAGCAGTTGACTGAGACTCGGACTCAACACACTCTGAAGGACAGAGACATGACGACTGACGACCACAACACCACCCCAGACCCCAAGCACCTTGCAGAAGCTCGCGCCAGCAAGCAGTACGTGAGGCGCCGACTACAGGCAACCATCGACGAGCACATCGTGGACGATCTCGTCATGCACGATGACACGCTCGAGACTTCGCTCTTCGCCGACCTTCCTTGGAAGGATCCCTCCCCCTCGGGCGAATTCGAAGCAATCGAAGCCTGACCCCCAAAGCCCCCCCCCACCTTGTGTTCACGGCACTGCCTGAACACAAGACACCGAAACCCGGCATACTTCGACCGCCGAAGTGTGCCGGGTTTCATTTTTGCGTGTCAGCAGGTCGGCGCGGCAGCAGCGGCTGCCATGCGCCGCAGAACCGTGTGCAGAATGCCACCGTTCTGAATGTAAATCACCTCAATCGGCGTATCGACACGGAGCAGGGCCTCGAATGTGGTCACGACACCCGCATCGGATGTTGCGGTCACGGTGACGGTCTGCCGCGGCGCAAAATCGCTTCCCCAATCGATGTCGAAAACCTCGCGACCGCTGAGTCCAAGAGAAGAAGCCGATTGCCCTTTCGTGAATTCCAGCGGCACGACACCCATCCCAACCAGATTCGATCGGTGAATCCGCTCATAGGATTCAGCGATCACCGCCCGCACCCCGAGCAGGAAAGTGCCCTTGGCCGCCCAATCACGTGAGGAGCCCATGCCATAGTCCTTGCCAGCCAGCACCACAAGCGGCGTGCCAGCGGCGCGGTAATGCTCACTTGCTTCGAAGATCGACGTGACAGCGCCGGTGGTGAAGTCGGTGGTCCACCCACCCTCGGTTCCGGGGGCGAGCCCATTGCGGACACGAATATTGCCGAACGTGCCGCGGGTCATCACCAGGTCATTGCCGCGGCGGGAGCCATACGAGTTGAACATGCCCTGCTCGACACCGTGCTCAAGAAGCCACTGACCGGCGGGCGAATCGACGCTGATCGATCCGGCGGGCGAGATATGGTCGGTCGTCACCGAGTCGCCGAGCAGACACAGCACGCGAGCGCCTTGCACCACCGGCACACCCGGTGTTTCCTGGCTCATGCCCTCAAAGAAGGGCGGCAGATGGATGTAGGTGCTGGCATCCGACCATCCGAAGAGTTCGCCTTCGCCAGCAGAAATATCCTGCCATGCATCCGAGCCGGTGAATACGTCGCCATACTCGGTGAGGAACTGATCGCGACCAATGCTTGCCGCGACCACTTCATCGACCTCGGCCTGCGTGGGCCAGATGTCCCGAAGGTAGACATCCTGACCGTTGGAGCCTTGCCCCAAAGGCTCGCTCGCCAAATCGATGTCCACCGTTCCAGCAATCGCATAGGCAACGACCAGCGGCGGCGAGGCGAGGTAATTGGCGCGGATGTCCGGGCTGATACGGCCCTCGAAGTTTCGGTTGCCGCTGAGGACGCTGGTGGCAATCAAGTCGTTGGTCTCGATGGCATCGTGAATGGGCGCCGGGAGCGGACCAGAGTTGCCGATGCAGGTCGTGCAGCCATATCCGACGGTGTAGAACCCCACCGCTTCGAGATCTGAAAGCAGTTCACCTCGCTGCAAATAGTCGGTAACCACTTTGGATCCGGGGGCGAGCGATGTCTTGACCCACGGTTTGCGGGTGAGCCCCAGAGCGGCAGCTTTGCGGGCAACCAAGCCCGCCGCCACCATCACATCCGGGTTGCTCGTATTTGTGCAGGAGGTGATGGCGGCGATGACCACCGCGCCGTCCTTCAATTCAAACGACTCGCCTTCGCAGTCCACCAACGCGGATGATTCGGCATGACCAGGTGTCGAGGCGAGCAGCGTCTGCCACGTCGACTTCATGTCTGTGAGCGTGATGCGATCCTGTGGCCGCTTGGGGCCTGCCATGGCAGGCTCGATCGTTCCCAGATCAAGATCCACCGTCGCTGAATACCTGATGTCTTCGTTGCCGGTGTGCCAGAATCCGTTGGCCTTGCAGTACTGCTCCACTGCGGCGATCAGGTCTTCGTCGCGTCCGGTGAGTTCCAAGTACCGCAGCGTGGCGTCATCGACCGGGAAGAAGCCCATGGTTGCCCCGTACTCGGGCGCCATGTTGGCAATCGTAGCGCGGGTCGCCAGCGGCATGCTCGTCAGACCCGGCCCGAAGAACTCCACGAACTTGCCAACCACACCGTGCTGGCGAAGCAATTGGGTGATGCGAAGCACCAGATCGGTTGCGGTGCAGCCCTCGGGGAGTTGCCCGGAGAGCCGCACGCCGACCACTTCCGGGATGAGCATTGAAATCGGCTGCCCAAGCATGCATGCCTCGGCCTCAATGCCGCCGACGCCCCAGCCCAGGACGCCGAGACCGTTGATCATCGTGGTATGCGAATCAGTCCCCACGAGGCTGTCCGGATAGAGCCAGTCGCCGTCGTCCCAGACGACCTTGGCGAGGTACTCGAGATTGACCTGATGCACGATACCCGTCGCGGGGGGTACCACCCGGAAGTTGTCAAAGGCCTGCTGCCCCCACTTGAGGAACTCGTAGCGTTCCTGATTTCGTTTGAATTCATACTCAGCGTTGATGGTCAACGCAACATCGGAATTGAAGGCATCGACCTGCACCGAATGGTCGATGACGAGATCACAGGGCACGAGCGGGTTTACAAGACTGGCCGCGGCAGTGCTTCCGGTCATGTCCACCATGGCGGTCCGCATCGCCGCAAGATCGACTATGGCGGGAACACCGGTGAAGTCCTGCAGCACAACGCGGCCGGGCTGAAACGGGATCTCCTGAGGAGTCACATTTGCAGCGTCATAGGCCGCCATCGCCCGCACATCGTCCTCGGTCACAATCTCGCCGTCACAGTGCCGCAAGCACGCCTCCAACAACACGCGAATGCTGAATGGGACGGTGTCCAGATCATGCCCGAGGTGGTCCGTCAACGCCCGAAGCGATGCGATGCGGCGTTGACCGAATGGCGTATCGATGATTTGGGTCGTTCCAAATGGATCGCGCAAGTCGGACATGACAGTGGACTCCTGTTGAAGAGCGCTATTCTACCAGAACACCACTGCGAACTACACAGGATTGGCGATGAGCCGAATTTCCGGCCGCGGCCCCGCAACGATGTGTCCAGCCGGTACGGATCGGGAAAGGAAGACGCCTCCTGCAATCACGCAGTGATCACCAATCACAGTGTCACCGCCGAGAATCGTGGCACCGGCGTAGACGGTCACGTGGTCACCGAGCGTCGGGTGACGCTTCATACCCCGCTTCAACACACCACTTTCGTCCAGTTCAAATGAGCGGGCCCCGAGTGTGACGCCTTGATATAGCTTGCCGTGGTCGCCTACTTGTGCTGTTTCACCGATCACAACACCAGTTCCGTGATCGATGAAGAACGACTGCCCGATCTCGGCCGCCGGGTGGATATCGATGCCCGTATCGCTATGGGCGTGCTCTTGCATGATGCGGGGAAGCAACGGAATCCCGTGCTGGACCATGACGTGAGCAAACCTGTGTGTTGTCAACGCGCGGATGCCCGGATAACACAACATCACTTCGTCGAGATGCCTCGCTGCAGGATCGCCATCGTAGGCCGCCTGCACGTCGAGGCTGAGCAAATCACGAATGGCAGGAAGCGTCTCCATCACGACAACAGTCGCCTCTTCGGCATGGGGCCTCGCGTTGCCATCTCCCCAATGGACGAATGCGCCCTCGACCTGATGCCGCAGATCCTCGTAAAAATCCGCAATTTCTCTTTCCAACTGCCGTGCCAAGGAGTCCGCATCAAAGTCACGTTGCCCATGCAGCCCTGGAAACAAGATGCCCCGAAGCCGCTCAATCAAATGTCGTGCCGTATGTGAGTCTGGAAGACGATCGGCAAATGCTCGGGCCATGCGAGCGTCATCCGCTGTTGCCGTCGCCATCCGTTCTGCCAGCCGCCCAACGTCCACGTGCTTCTGTTCTCGACTTTCTCGCGTTGACTGTCCATCAGGCCAACCGACGGACAGGGTGGGATTCGAACCCACGATAGCCCGAAGGCTATACCGGTTTTCGAGACCGGCGCGTTCAACCGCTCCGCCACCTGTCCAGCGGGCGGGCATTGTAGCTGCTGACACTGATCACTCATGAATGCGAGAGGCCACTCCGGCCGGCATCGACCGCCGCCTGAATCGTTGAACAGTTCAACGGGACTCGGTGTTGGGCCGCCTGGACTGAAGCCGCCACCGCCAGTGCAATCCAGATTCCGTGTGCGCATCTCAACATAGGAGCCTCCCTTGCTGCGGGCAAGAGTGCCCGCCTGAGGGGAAAAGCATCACGTCAGCGACGGGGGGAGACGGAATCCAAGGCGAGTTTCCGGACGTGGGGCCACAGGAGCGCTGCCTCAAGGATCATCCAGCACTCCAGCAGCAGCATCGCCAACCCGATTCCCACCAGCAACCATCGCTCTTGTGCGATCCAGGCATCCTCAGCCCCGGTGCCGGTGAAGACCTGCGCCCCGAGCGCCCAAGCCGGAATCACGAGCATGGCGACCATGGGCACGATCAGGAACCACGTCGGACGCCCCCCCCGCCACAGGAAGAATGCAATCACGAGGAAGGCCAGCCCAGCCAGCAGTTGATTCGTTGCGCCGAACAGGGGCCAGAGAATCAAACCTCCGGTGCCTGTGGTCTCCCAGGTCCACGCATCGCCCGATGCGGGAATAGCCGCCAGTGCCGCGCCGAGAACGACGGCGATGCCGGTGGCGATGTATCGCCCGGGCAGGGACCAAGCAGCAGCACGCCAACGATCGCTCGCGGACGAGGCCAACTCTTGTACGACATAGCGTTGAAGCCTGCAGGCCGTATCCAGCGTGGTCGCAGCGAACGACGCCACGAACACGCCCATGAACGCCAGCGCCACACTCGTTGGCACGGCCATCGCAGCCAGAAAGTTGGACGCCCCGTCGACGAACGCGCCAACCTTGGCGCCAAGCCCCCCGGCAGCATCCCATGAGGTGTAGCGCGTCGCCCACGCGGCCTCGCCGGTGACCACGCCCCCATCGGCTTCGGCCACGCCCAGCCCGAGCCCGGCGACGCACGCGAGAATCACGAGCACCGCGAGGAAACCCTCGAGAATCATCGCCCCGTATCCGATCGACACGGCGTCGGTTTCGCTTCGCACCTGCTTGCTCGATGTACCGCTTGAGACCAGACAGTGGAACCCACTGATCGCG
>DOVP01000026.1:469-4768 GCA_003520025.1 Phycisphaerales bacterium | reverse complement strand
AACTGACTCTGATAATCGCATTGTGGCCTACTACATCGAATGGGGTGTTTACGGCCGCGACTACCAACCTTCTGACATCCCGATCGACAAGATCACACACTTGAACTATGCCTTCGCGAATATCGGTGATGATGGACGCATTGCCATCGGCGATCCCTACGCCGCCATCGACAAATCCTATCCCGGCGACACTTGGGATCAGCCCTACCGAGGCACCTACAACCAGATCAACAACGTTCTGAAAACGACACATCCGCATCTCAAGACGCTGATCTCAGTGGGTGGATGGACGTGGTCCGGCAGGTTCAGTGATGTGGCGCTCACGGAAACTTCCCGCCGCATATTTGCCGAGTCATGCGTGAACTTTATTCGCACATACAACTTCGATGGCGTCGATATCGACTGGGAGTATCCGGTGTGCTGCGGGCTGAGTGGCAACACCTATCGCCCGGAGGATCGCGACAACTACACGCTGCTCATGGAGGAACTTCGATCACAACTTGATGCGGCCGCAACCGAAGATGGCAGCGAGTACTTGTTGACGATCGCGGCTGCCGGCGGCGTCGATAAACTCGCCAACTACGACCTCGTCGGCATTGCAGCCCAGTGTGATTGGATCAACACCATGTCCTACGACTTCGCAGGCGCGTGGGATCTTTCCATCACTGGGCACCACAGTGGTCTGTATGCCAATACATCGAACCCCTCTTCCAATGAGAATGTTCGGCTGCACTACAACACCAAAGGCTCAATACAGCCCTGGCTCGATGCCGGAGTGGATCCTCACAAGATCGTGATGGGCGTTCCTTTCTACGGTCGGGCGTGGGGTGGCGTGGGCAGCAACAACGGCGGGCTGTTCCAGTCTGGTTCCACGGTGCCGCCCGGCACCTGGGATGACTGGTCCAGCGGCGCCACGGGCGTCAACGACTTCAGTCAAATCGAGGAACTCCTCGCCAGCGGCAACTACACCCGCCATTGGGACAATCAAGCCAAAGTGCCGTGGCTCTACAGCGCCTCGCAGCACGGCGGCCACTTTATTTCCTACGACGATGTCGAGTCGATGCAACACAAGGTCGACTACGTCGAAGATCTCGATCTCGGAGGCATCATGTTCTGGGAGATCACCAGTGACCGAAATGAAGTCCTGCTCGATGTGATTCACGACGGGCTGCTTGAATAACCATGATCTGATCGGGATGCCATGGTTGCATCATTGACGGGCTTCCGGCTTCCGGCTGGAAGCCCGTCTTCACTTGGCTTGGGCTGCTACGGCTGCCTCCATGAGTGAACTCATATCTGTCCCCGTCAGGAACGAGGTAAAGAGACCCGCTCGCCTTGCCAAGGCCTGCTCGACGTGATTCACGCCGAACTGCTTGAAAATCCATGGCCTGATCGCGATGCTATGTACGATTGCACCGACGGCCTTCCAGCCACCAGTTGGAAGGCCGTCTTCATTTGGATTGGACTATTATAACCACCGATATGAACGAGCCCATACCCGTCACCGTTGTTGTCCCCGTCAAGAATGAGGCAAAGAACCTCCCGGGCTGCCTTGCGAGACTCACTCGCTTTGCAAAGGTCTATGTGGTGGATTCGGGAAGTGATGATGGAACACCAGATGTAGCCGAACAGTATGGCGCTGAAATCGTGCAGTTCAGATGGGACGGCCAGTTCCCCAAAAAACGTAATTGGTTTCTTGAAAACTATGAGCTTCAAACTGACTGGGTGCTGTTTATCGATGCCGATGAGTTTGTCGGTGATGATTTCTGTGATGAGGTGAACGCGGCTGTTCAGTCAGATCAACATGTCGGCTATTGGTTGACATTTCACAACTGGTTCATGGGGAAGCTTCTGCGGTACGGCGATCCATTTTCCAAGTTGGCACTCTTTCGACCGGATGCCGGACGGTACGAACGAATCGATGAGGATCGGTGGAGCCATTTGGATATGGAAATCCATGAGCATCCTGTGCTACAGGGCACAGTTGGAACCATTCGATCGCCGATCGACCATGATGATCGACGCGGACTGGAATCGTACATCGACAAACACAATGAGTACTCGTCCTGGGAGGCCAAGCGGTACTTGGCATTGGGCCCACCGGGAAGTCCTGCTTGGTCGGCTCTGGCGCCCCGTCAACGCTTGAAGTACCGCAAAGTTGAGCGGTGGTGGTTCCCACTGGCGTACTTCCTCGTCTCGCTCATCGTAAAACGAGGGTTTCTTGATGGCCGCGCGGGTTTCGCATTCGCACGATTCAAGGCGCGGTACTTCTGGAACATCCGGATGAAAATCCGTGAACGCCGCAAATAAAGAGTCAAGAGTCGAGAACTAACTCCGTTGTCTCAAAGCGACTCGGCATGTGATGACAGGTAATCGGAGACGCCATCGGCTGAGGGTGTCATCGCATCCTCACCGCTCGCCCAGCCGGCCGGGCAGACCTCACCATTCTCCTCGTGGAACTTGAGTGCATCCACCATCCGGAGCATCTCGTCGATGTTTCGTCCGAGCGGAAGGTCGTTGACGACCTGATGCCGAACGATGCCGCTGCCGTCGATGAGGAATGAGCCACGAAGGGCCGGTCCATCCGGGTGCTGCACGCCGTAGGCGCGGCAGATCTCGTGCTTGATGTCCTCCACCATCGGATAGGCGATCGGACCGATGCCGCCCTCGGCGACGGGTTTGTCCCGCCAGGCAATGTGCGAGAAAACCGAGTCAATACTCACGCCGAGTACTTCGCAGCCACGCTGCTTGAACTGATCGAGCCGCCTGTCGAAAGCGATGATCTCGGTGGGACAGACGAAGGTGTTGTCGAGCGGCCAAAAGAACAGCACGACATAACTGCCGCGAAAAGCAGATAAAGTCACGTCCCCAATTGATCCATCGCCCATGACCGCCGCAGCAGTGAAGTCGGGAGCTTCGCGGGTCACCAGAACGTCCAAGCCGGTATTACAACAATTCATCGTATCTTCCTTCCAATTCGATTCGCCTCATTGCGATCGGCGGCATGATATCAATTCTGTGGTCTACTTCGGCGGCATCGCAGATGCTGGCCAGACTGCAATGACAACATCGCGGTCAGTTATAACGGCAGGCTGTGTCAACACACCCTGCTCGACGAATTCGCCGATCCATGACAACCGCTTCTCTGGAAACGTCGATATGAAGAAGACGGGGTGTTCCGCCGTCGCTGGAAGTACTGCTTTAACAAACTCATCTTCGGTGATGTGCGCATCGGCGTGCTCCTGAAAGTTCTCCACTCCCCAATGCAACTCGCCGGGCGAGCCAAACAATCGGACCTCCGCATCTGGCCACTGCCACTTGGCAGCATGAATGAAATCACGGCCCGCGAGCACGGTGCTCCGAGTAGCAATGGGCGAAAACGACTCCATCCACGCTGTAGGAGCCTTGGAGATGGTCATCCAGCCGGTAGGTATCATCGACGGAATAACCGCCAACAATGCCCCAGCACCGATTCCACCAACCAACACGCGGCCGCGACCATCATCGGTTCGCTGTGACACCCAGTCGGACATACCCCAGAAGATAAGTACCACCCCGAGTACGGCGAGCCGCCACACACCACCATCCTGCCACGGACCACCATGGAGAGGATCGACTGGAATGAAGGGTGTCGCAATCAGTGCCGCGATGCCGAGTATGACCAGGATGCCGCCAACTAGTAGTTCGCCGAAGGTCCGCCGGGGCGGCTCGTGCGAGAATCGCTCCACGAGACCAACTGCCAGCATCGCTGCAGCAGCAGGAAAGCATGGAAGAATGTACGTCGGCAACTTTCCAGACGATACCGAGAAGAAGGCCAGCGGAATCAGTATCCAGCACGCCAACAACTTGCTCTCAGCCGAGCCGAACCCCCGGCGGAGCAGTCCCGCCAAGGCAAACGGGCCAGCGAACACCCATGGGATCAGGCCTACCAGAATGATTGGCAAGAAGAACCACCACGGCTCGGGATGCTGCGCATGATCGCCGCCTGTGAATCTGTGGACATGTTCGACCCAGAAGAAGTAGTCCCAGAACTCTGCCGATTGCCAGTGTACGGCGAGCGACCATGGCAGAGCCGTCAAGATTGCCGCGATCGCCGGTATCCAAGGCAGCACAAACAGATCACGCCAACGCCCCTCCCACGTCAGCCATGGCGCCAGCACCATGACCGGAAGTGCCATGGCGAGAAATCCCTTGATGAGAAAGGCTGCGCCGCAGGCAATGCCAGCCGCGATCATCCACCCAAGACGTGCGCGACCGCGCGACCGCCAGCCAAGGTAAAAACACACGATCGTCGCTGTA
>DOVP01000026.1:0-166 GCA_003520025.1 Phycisphaerales bacterium | reverse complement strand
TAAAAACACACGATCGTCGCTGTAACGGCCGCCGAAAATGGCGCGTCGAGTACCGCGGTTGTCCCCAAAATGGCCGGTTCAAGGCTGGTCGCAAGCACCAATCCGGAGAGTGCCGCAAGATCCCATCGATTGGTCCACCTGCGGACGAAGAGCATCAACATCACGA
>DOVP01000017.1:7033-7850 GCA_003520025.1 Phycisphaerales bacterium | reverse complement strand
GTGGGACTCGTCGGATACACCAATGCGGGGAAGTCCAGCCTTTTCAATGCGCTCACCACTGGCGGCGCCTTTGCGCATGACAAGTTGTTCGCCACGCTCTCGACCCGGGTTGAGCGGTGGCAACTCTCTGATGGCAACAATGTGCTGCTTAGCGACACGGTCG
Organism: Phycisphaerales bacterium; assembly: GCA_003520025.1. Lineage (GTDB taxonomy): Bacteria > Planctomycetota > Phycisphaerae > Phycisphaerales > SM1A02 > UBA12567. The sequence goes on along the minus strand of DOVP01000017.1, from coordinate 7,687 downwards.
GCTTTATTCGTGACTTGCCACACCACCTCGTAGCCTCATTCCGCTCGACGCTTGAAGAAACCGTGCAATGTCAATTGCTGCTTGTCGTCGTGGATGTGGCGGATCCAACGGCGCATGAGCAATTTGAGGCGGTGCTCCAAACCCTCGACGACATCGGTGCCACAAAGCAACCCCGACAATTGGTTTTGAACAAAATCGACCGTCTCGGACATGCCGACGAAATGCTGCTGTGGCTGCGGGAACATCCTGATGCGATTCCGGTCAGCGCCGAAACCGGTGAGGGGCTCGACCGATTGGCCGAGATCGTTCGAACGCACGCCATCGGATCGGAATTGGATCTTGAGGTCACGGTGGCGAGCAGTGACTCGAAGGCGGTCATGTTTCTTGAGCGACGTACGCCGGTGCAGGACCGTCGGTATGGCGATGGAACCGTCACGATGTGTACCACGCTCGGCGCCCGCCAAGCGCAGCAGTTGCTTTCGATTGCCCAAGGCGTCCGCATCGGCGAGATACCGCTGGGCGAACTGATGGACACGCTCTGGCCTGCCGTCGCGATATCGCCCGACACATGCCGCATGCCCGTTGCCGCGAGGTGGACCGCGTCATGAGCCTTGACAAACGGGGTCTCGAACGATTCGGAGGGGAGGTCGACCA
>DOVP01000017.1:5824-6631 GCA_003520025.1 Phycisphaerales bacterium | reverse complement strand
TCGCAGAAGCGGCGTCGTCGCTTCCTCGACCTCTGGGTCGAAGCGATGGTGGCCGACCGACTGCACAGGGCGGGCTGTGAGTTGGAAACAGAAGTGCAGACACCGGCCGGGCGAGCCTGCGACTTTCGTGTCCGGGTGGACGATCTGGACTGGTATCTGCACATCAAGCGGCTCGACAAGGGTGACCGTCGCGGCCGCAGGCTGGACATCTCGCCGCGGCTGCGAGTGCTTGAGCACATCGAGCGTCCTTTCATCGTTCGCATTCGGTGGGCAGAGGGACTCGATGATGAACTCATGCAGGAACTGGTCGTTCGCGCGAGCACCTTTCTAGAGATGGCGAAGATCGGTGACGAGTTGACGGTTCGCGACGAGTCGGGCCTTGAGATCGGTGCTATTCGAGTCGTTGGGCCGTGGGAAGGCAGCACCGTCTCACTCGCGATCGGGCTCCCGGACGGCTTCATCGATGAAACGGCACGCATCAGGCGGCTGCTCGACAAGGCGTACCGTCAATTCATGCCTCGCGAGGAGAACGTCATTCTGGTGGTTGGCAATCGTCCCGACGACGCAGTGGACTTTGAAGCAGCGCTGCTCGGCGCTACGGAGGAGCGTTGGGACGCCCAGCCTGGACGGGGAGGCCGCACGGCGATCGGTCGGGCCGAAGACGGCTTTTGGCGGGACAATAGCCGCCCTGAATCGAGAATCTGTGGCTGGTGTGATGTACTCCCTTCGTCGCAGGCCTTGCGGGCGGACCTGTACTTCCGCGATGATCCCGCTCCCGATGCCGAGATGGCCTCATTGGTCTCGCGG
>DOVP01000017.1:0-5442 GCA_003520025.1 Phycisphaerales bacterium | reverse complement strand
ACGAATGACCGAATTGGCCTGCCTCCTGACAGGACACTCCACAACCATCGAGCCGGGCGAGCACCTGCTCATCGAAGCCTTCGATGTGCCTGACACGATGGTGATCGAACTCATCAAGGCTTGTCGCGATCGCGGCGGCCATCCACACGTGGCGGTGCGGTCCAATCGTGTCATGCGGGCACTGATCGAAAGTGGCGCCGATGTGCAGATCGAGGCGATGGCAGGGCACGACCTGCACCGCATGAAGGGCATGGACGCCTACATCGGCCTGCGGGGCGGATTCAACGTCAACGAGATGTCCGGTGTCCCCGAAGATCGCATGAAGGCGTGGGGGTCGCTGTACATGAAGCCTGTGCACCTCCAGCAGCGAGTGAACCAGACGCGGTGGTGCGTACTTCGCTGGCCCACCCCCTCGATGGCGCAGCTCGCCGGAACCTCCACCGAGGCGTTCGAGAACTTCTACTTCGATGTATGCACACTCGACTACGAGGCAATGGCTGGCGCTGCAGCGGCGCTCCAGACCAGAATGAATGCGACCGATCAAGTGCACATCAAAGGACCCGGTGATACCGACCTTCGCTTCTCGATCAAGGATATTCCGGCGATCCCCTGCACCGGCACGCACAACATCCCCGACGGCGAGTGCTTTACCGCGCCGGTGCGAGATTCCATCAACGGTGTCATCCACTACAACACGCCCAGTGTGTATCAAGGTTCGACTTTCCGCAACGTGCGACTGGTATTCAAGGATGGCCGCATCGTCGAGCATGATGCTGAAGTGGGGGCGGAACATCTCGGCTCCATCTTCGACACCGACGACGGGGCGCGGCATGTCGGTGAATTCGCGATTGGTTTCAATCCGTATGTGCTCGAGCCGATGATGGATATTCTCTTTGATGAGAAAATCGCCGGCTCACTGCATTTCACGCCTGGCCAGGCGTACGAGGACGCCGACAACGGCAACCGCAGTGACATCCACTGGGATCTCGTCCTCATTCAGCGGGCGGACTACGGCGGCGGCGAGATTATCTTCGATGGCGAGACGATCCGCCGGGACGGCGAGTTCATCGTCGATGATCTGCTGCCGCTCAATGCCGATCGGTTGAAGGGCTGAGCATTCGTTTCTGCCGCAGCCGCAGTACCGCGGGCAGCACCGTCCACGCTGCTACGAGCGTGGCAAGCAGTCCGATGACCATGACGATGGCAAGTGATTGAATGCCGCGATGTTCGGCGAGCATGAGCGAGCCGAAACCGATGGCGGTTGTTGTGGTCGTAAGCAGGATGCCCGTTCCTGTGCCACCCCAGAGACCAGGCGGGCGGACCCGCGGGTCGCTTCGCCACCGGTGAATGACGTGTACGCCGGCGTCAACGCCGATGCCAAAGATCATCGGCAGCACCATGAGATTGGCGAAGTTCAGGTCAAGCCCAATCATCCCCATGAAGCCAAACGTGCTGGCAAAGCCCACGAGTACCGGGAGGATGGCGCTGATCGCATCGGCGATCGACCGGAAGTCGATCAGCAGGATCAGCAGCACCGCGCCCATCGCGAGCAAACCGGCCATCGTGTACGCGCGGACAATGAGCCGGGATGACTCCAGAATCTGAACAGGGGGACCGAGCAGATCGGGCGCGACGGTGCGAACTTCGGCTACGAACGCATTGAGGCGATCAGGTTCCAGTATGGACTCCTTACCGCTGGTGGGCGCAACTCGCAGCAGCCACTGGCCGTCCAGCCCGATCCACTGTGCCCGCAAGACTGCAGGCAGATCGCTTGGTCCCGGCGGCACTGCGGCGAGGGCGGCTTTGATCGTTTTTGCGGCTGCGGGTGCCGCCTTCTGCCAGGCGGCGTCCAGTCTTGCCATGCGTTCACGCCGTTCGGCGATATCGCGGTTCAGCGTAGCCCATGACTTCACCGCTGTATCGAGTTCGGCGACCAGCGGAGCATATTTCGGTGTAGGCCGCAGTCGGTCACGTACCGAACTGAGCACGGTGGAGATGAAGCCGAGCCCATCGGCGCCCTGTTCGACCACCGGCGGCAAGTCACGCACTGCCGCGACTTTGGCTTCCCGCGCGTTCAGGTCCGGTGGCAACAACATCCCCATGCCGCCAACCTCCTGGACATCTGCGAGGGTCCGCAGTTTCGTTGTCAGCGAAGTCGCGGCCTCCGGTGTCGTCATCACCAGCCCGCTCCACAAGTCGCCTCCGGGCTGCGCGGCCAGTTTCCGCTGCCACGACACAGCCTCGAGATTCGGGGGTTGCAAGTTCATGATGTTGGAGTCGTAGGTCAGTCGCGTGGCGGCGGCGATCAGACCGGCGGTGATCAACAGGCCGATGAGCAGCACCAACTTCGCGTGACGGTGGAGTGGCCGAACCATCCGCCGAAGCATGTTTGTGCCGACTGGCCTCATGATCGCAAGGTCGTTCCGCCAGCGGCTCGAAAGAGCCAGAAGCGCCGGGAAGACACTCATGACCGCAATAAGACACAGCAGCACGCCGCCCGCCGCGATGACGCCCATCTCGGCCACACCGAGGAACTCGCTGAAGGCCGTACATCCGAAGGCCGCCGCCGTCGTGACGGCGCCGGTAATCAGTCCCGGCCCCACATCGCGGAAGGTTCGCCCCATTGCTTCGGGGAGATCTGCGCACTCCGGTTCAATGACGCGCAGCCGTGTCACGATGTGCAGCGCGAAGTCAACACCGAGCCCGATGAGGATGGCCGAGAAGACCATCGAGAGGAGTTGCAGGTGGCCGATCGAGATGACGACCCATCCGAAGCTCCATGCGATGCCGACAACGAGCGAGGTCGCTGCCATGAGCGGCAACCGAATGCGACGAAACACGCCGATGAGCATGATGGTGATCAAACTGAAGGCGACGATCGAGGCGATGGTGGAGTCGCGGGTGGCTTGGTCCGTTTCATCCGACTCGATGGCCGGGATGCCGGTCACGCCCCACGGGATGTCGCCGAAGCCGTTCTCATTCATCCACTCCGCCGCCGAGCTGCGAAGCGTCGCGAGCGTATCGGCGATGCCCGCGATGGAACCCGTTGTTGGATCTGACAGGGACACGAGCACAGTGCGGATGCGGCCGTTGGCCGTCGCCAGTGCCTGCCAGTGATCGGCGGCATCGCCGTCGAGCGCAAAGTGCACCGCTCGTCCAGCGACCGCATCGATGAACGGCGCGAGGGCTTCTTGCATTTCGGCTGGATTGGGTTCGGTGTGCCCGTCGTCTTGGCGGAGCATGGTGATCAGCGCAGCCGATGGGCTGGAAGCGGCCGTGATGTTGCGACCCCTAGACAGTTGCTCAAGAGTCGCATCGAACTCGGCTCGGGGCGCAACCCGCCAGAGCCGCGGACCAACCTGATCGCCTCGAAAGCCAGCATCCGCCGCTGCGACGAATGCGGTGGACCGAAGATGCTCGGCCAGTTCGCGGGCTGCGGTGTCGATGCGGTTGTCGCCGGGTGGACCCTCAAGGCACACGACCAGATCAGCCCATCGCGGAAAGTCATGGCGGTACTGGGCATAGCGTTTGGCCCACGGAAGATCCTGAGACATCAGGTCGTTGCGATCGGTCTTGATGGTGAGCCCGTTCACCGCGGCCAGCACAGAGGCGATCGCAATGAGTCCGCAGATCAGCAGCGTCCAGACAGGGTGTCTGGCCACCAGCGAGCCCCAGGCGCCGAGAAAACGGTTTCGCAGGGTGTTCGGCATGGCCGTGAAGGCTAGCAGGGCGGCTGCGCCGCGCAGACCGCATGATCGGCCCGAGTGTGGCCTGTTCGGTTCCATCGGGTGGAAATTCCGCTTCAGATGAGTCCCCGGGTGGACGAACACAGGAGCAACAGGGAGTTAGTTTGCATGGAATCGCGATTGGGACATCTACTCGTTCGAAATGGCGTGCTGGAGGCCCGGCAGGTCACACGAGCTTTGGCGGAGCAGTCACGGACAGGTGCCCCCTTCGGGCTGGTCTGCGAGCGGCTCTTCGGCACCGATCCGCGTGACATCGAGCGTGCGTGGGCCGATCAGTACGCCAGTTTGACCCAGACGGTCGATCTCGCCCGGGAGTCGCTTGACCCAGCCGTTCTGGCGCTGATCACCCGCCGGCAGGCGTGGCAGTTCGGAATCGTGCCAATTCGATGGGACGAGGGTGAACTCATGGTGGCGACCATTCCATCGCTGCTCGTCCGGGCCCACCGCTTCGTCGCCCGCACCGTGGATCGGCCTGCCTTCTTCGTCATGACCAGCCGCACCGACCTGCTGCGAACGCTCGGGAGCAAGTACCCACTGCCCGGCGCGATGCTGCCGGATGCCGGGCACCCGCCTGCGCGAACCGCCGCCTGATCCACCGCTTGCCCGGAGCGCCGAGAACCTCTACGCTGCCCCTCTCCGGCGAGGTAGCTCAGTTGGTAGAGCACGGCATTGAAAATGCCGGTGTCCCCGGTTCAAGTCCGGGTCTCGCCATTGATTCACCTGCTCGTTGCGTGTTCTCTGCGCCGCCTTCCCAAAGACCGGACGAGCAGCGCGTCCCCGCCCCCGCTCGCTTGCGGGAAGGAGCCGGACCTTAGGTCGAGGGCATCACCCCGACAAGAAGCCGGAATTCAAAGGTTCTCGCGGGGTATCTGAGCCTACCGCACATCCCGAAGCGCCGGAAACACCTTTCTCCACGTCCGCATTTCTGCGGGATCCACCTCTGCCGATATGACTTCTTCCTCGTCTCCCCCCTCCGCAACCACCACCCCTTCGGCATCGACAATCAGCGAACCGCCCGCATACCGAAACGACGGATCGCTTCCAACCCGATTGCATCCGACCACAATCGCCTGATTCTCAATCGCCCGGGCAATCAGCAGCGTCCGCCAATGCGCGGCCCGTTGTGCAGGCCAGTTTGCGATCACCGTGAACATCTCCGCCCCTTCACTCATCCCGCGGCGGAACACTTCGGGAAACCGCAGGTCATAGCACACCAGCGGACACAGCGAAACACCCTCCACATCAAATACCCGCACACGATCTCCGGGCATGTACACCCCGCCAGCATTGCCGATCGTAAAGGGATGCATCTTCTCGGCAATTCCGAGGAGCGTCCCGTCTGGCGAGCACAGCCCCGATACGTTTCGCCCCTTGCCGTCCGGGCCAAGCATCGGCCACCCATGCAGCACCCAGCACCGCCAGCGGGCGGCGAGTTGGCATGCCCACTGCTCCGAGCGGTCATCCACGATGCGATCAAGCGCGAAACTGAAGCCCACATCCCCGAGTTCCGGCAGCACAATCAGCCCGCCGGGTGGTGGGTTGCTCGCATCAAGTATGGCCTCGGCGCGAGCGTGGCTGGCAGCCTTGTCTTCCCACGTGATGTCGAACTGGACGCAATGAATCCGCATGGGGCTGAAAGGGCGACCGACGGGATTTGAACCCGCGACATCCTGGACCACAACCAGGTGCTCTAACC
>DOVP01000274.1 GCA_003520025.1 Phycisphaerales bacterium | reverse complement strand
ATGGCGGCGAGATCAACATGAAAAAGGCTGTCCGAATGCATCCGTGCGGGCCTGTCCGGAGGTTGTATCGACTTACGTTCGATCCTACCATGAGTCGCAGCAGGCTGAGCGGCTCCGTCATACGGACGGACCGACATTCCGAATGCAACCCCCGGGCGAATGGCACGACCCATATGAGCGACATTTTCGACACCAAACAGGTCTTTGGTGATCTTGGCCTCCGCCCAGATGTGCTCTCGGGCATCGAGGAAGTAGGCTTCGAGCATCCGACCCACGTGCAGGCCGAGTTGATTCCACTGGCCATCGCGGGCAAGGACGTCATGGGCCAGTCACGAACCGGAACGGGCAAGACGGCGGCCTTCGGGCTTCCCATCCTGCACCTGCTCAAGCCGGGCGATGCCTTCGGGGCCCTGTGCCTCGTCCCGACCCGCGAACTGGCGATTCAGGTCGCCCGAGAGATGGATGTCCTCGGCAAGAACACCGGCCTGCACAAGTTGGCGGTCTACGGCGGACAGAAGGTCGAAATTCAGGCCAAGCGGCTCCAGCGGAATCCCGAGATCATCGTCGGGACGCCCGGGCGGGTCATGGACATGAACAACCGCGGGCTCCTGCCGTACAACAAGGTCAAGATCGCCGTGCTCGACGAGGTCGACCGGATGCTCGACATCGGCTTCCGTGAGGACATTCGCAAGATCCTCGGCGCCATGAAACACCGCCACCAGACGATCTTCGTCTCGGCGACGATCTCGGGCGAGATCGAACGACTTGCCCGAAAGTACATGCACAATCCGGTGAACCTCTCGACGGTCGACAAGAAGAGCCTCACCGTATCGCAGGTGCGACAGTCCTTCGTAACCGTGCAGGCATGGGACAAACGGCGATTGCTCAGGCACATCATCAAGGAAGAAAATCCTGGACTCGCGCTGGTCTTCTGCCGCACCAAAATCACTGTTGACAAGGTGGCTGACGATCTCCGAAAGAGGGACATCAACGCCCAGGCCCTGCATGCCGACATGCACCAGAGCAAACGCAACCGCGTGATGGAGCAGCTTCGCAATGGCGACCTGCACGTGGTCGTCGCTTCGGACGTCGCGGCCCGCGGCATCGATGTCGACGGCATCACGCATGTCTTCAACTATGACATCCCCGATGACCCAGAGGTCTACGTACACCGCATCGGGCGCACCGCCAGAACAGGGCGAAGCGGACGAGCCATCCTGTTCGTGCAGCCGGAACAGGGTGCTCTGCTTCAGAACGTAGAGCGATTGACCAACGTCGAAATCGACGAACTGCACTTCAAGGACTTCGAGCCCGGCCCGGAGCCCCGTAATGTGCGAGCCAAACGCGCCGAACTGGACCGAGAGCGGGAAGAGAACCGAAAGAACCTCGGCCGCACCATCTCAGAGGCGCCGAGCAAGGAACTGGCCGAGGACACCGACCGTTTCCCGGGTGGCATCGTGCCGAGCAGTCTGCCGAAGAAACGGATGGGTGGACGTCTTCGCGGCCGCCGGCGGTGAGCGACCCGCTGCACATACACGAGGAGGTTGTCGATGCACTTCGCGGCAATCGCGGTGTCGTGCTGCTGGAAACAGCAGTGCTGACCTGCGGCCTTCCGTGTGAAGTCTGGCAAAAGGCCCACGGGGATTGCCCCACCACCGTCGACCGCAGTCTCCCGGTTCACCTCGCCACCATGCGGGGCATGATGGAGGCGATTCGGGCGGCCGGCTGCGTTCCGGCTGTGACCGCGGTTCTCAGCGGCACGCCGCGAGTCGGCTTGTCGGACGATGAACTGGAATCTCTTGCAGACGATCGTTCTGCCGGCAAGGCATCGACCGCCACGATGGCCGCAGTGCTGGCCACCGGATGCTCGGCGGGAACCACCGTATCGGGAACGCTGCGGCTCAGCGCGGCGGTAGCAGCCGCCGGTCTCCCCCAGCCGCGCATCTTCGCTACGGGCGGCATCGGCGGCGTTCACGCGGGTTGGCCTGCGAGATTGGATGTGTCGGCGGATCTGGGTGAACTGGCCCGGCAGCAGGTGTGCGTCGTCTGCGCGGGAGCCAAGTCCATCATCGATGCCCACTCCACATGCGAGGTGCTCGAGGCGATGGGCGTGCCGGTGCTCGGATACCGCCTCGATCGAATGCCCGGGTTTCAGTGTCCACCCTCGGCTGGCTCGCCGGCGGTCCACCGGGTGGAATCGGCATCGGACGCCGGTGCCGTCGCCCACGCTCACTGGAGTCTGCCCGGAAGCGGCGGGCTGCTCCTGTGTCAGTCACCACCGCCCGAAACGGCCATGCCTGTAGCGGATGTGGACGCGGCTGCAGCCGAGGCCGAACGCATCGTCGAGGCCGGCGGCCCAGCCAGAACACCCGCCCTGCTGAGCGCCATGGCCACTGTGAGCTGCGGTGCCACGCTTCGAGCCAACATCGACCTGCTTCTTGCCAACGCCCGACTCGCTGGCGAACTCGCCGCGGTGATGGCGGCTCGGTAGGGGTGATATACTGACCGCAGCTTCGGTAGAGGCCTCCCGGTCATCCAAAGAGATCCGACCCACCCGGCGAGGCCACCGTCGCTCGAACAACCATGTCAGAAACCTGCACAGGGATCCTCGATTGGCACTCGCCGCATGAGTGCAAACTCAGGCAGTTCGACAACGGCATCGTGACTGACGTCAACGATCCACTCGTCCCGCCGGATGTCGCTGCGGAATATGATCTGCGACCGGGCCAGCGGATCACCGCCAACATCATCCAGAAGCGACCCAAACGCCGTTCCGGCAAGCCGCGACGCGGACCGCGGCCGGTGGTCGAGTCAATCGTGGAAATCGAAGGGCTGCAGCCTGAAGCATGGCAGGGGCGGAAGCCCTTTGAAGAACTGACGCCCATCGATCCCCAGCCGAGGTTGTCGCTTGAGTATCCGGGCTGTCCGGCCGCGTGCAGACTGATCGATTTGTTCTGCCCGATCGGATACGGCACCCGTGGCCTGATCGTCGCCCCTCCCAAGGCCGGCAAGACGGTACTGCTCCAAAACATCGCCGCGGGCATCACCCACAACCATCCGGATGTCGAGGTCGTGGCCCTGCTGATCGACGAGCGGCCGGAGGAGGTCACCGACTTCCGCCGCAACGTGCCGGCCGAGGTACTTGCTTCGTCCAACGACGAGGACATCGAACGGCACATCACACTCGGGCAGACCGCCATCGATCGCGCCCGGCGGATGCTCGAAGCGGGCCGCGATGTGGTCGTGCTGCTCGACTCGCTCACGAGGCTCGGGCGGGCTTTCAACAACTCCCGCAGCCACGGCAGCAGCGGCCGGACGATGAGCGGTGGACTCGACTCGCGGGCACTTGAGATTCCCAAGCAAATGTTCGGCGCGGCGAGAAACGCCGAAGAAGGCGGGTCGCTCACCATCATCGCCTCGTGCCTTGTGGACACCGGCTCCAAGGCCGATCAGGTGATCTTTGAGGAATTCAAAGGCACCGGCAATATGGAATTGATCCTCGATCGCTCGATTTCCGATCTGCGGCTCTTCCCCGCGATCAATCTCGCCGCCTCCGGCACTCGCAAGGAAGATCTGCTGCTCGACCCGGCCGAGTTCAAGACCATCACCGCCCTTCGGCGGCGGCTGCTGAACATGAAGCCGGCAACCCAAATCGAGCAGTTGCTCCGAGCACTCGAGCGATTCCCCACCAACGCCGAACTTGTCAAGGGCTAGACGGGTGGGTTCGCACGAAGACCGTGCCCTTCGGGATCATGCTCAGTCGCTGATGCGGGCAGGCCATATCGGGCAGGCCGAAGAATTGCTACGGGAGCACGCAGCATCACGGCCAAACGACCACGAGGCCCTCGCCCTGCTCGCCCAGATCGCCTTGATGCTGCGGCGGCTCGACGAAGCGGAGTCCCTCCTGATGCAGGCGCTTCGTGGTGATCGCAAACGCGCCGACTACCACGCCTTGCTGGCCGAAGTACTCACAACGGCAGGAAGGCACCGCGAAGCGATCGGACGCTACGACCAAGCCCTGAAGATCCACGGCGACTACGACGCGGCCCATGCAGGCAAAGCGGAAACGTACCTTCGAATGGGCAAGATGGACCGGGCCATCGCGTCGATCGAGCGTGCGCCGGACACGCCGATCACTGCCATTCCACGGCTGCGAGCATTGACGCGGCAGGGCGACTATGAAGAAGCCATCGCCGTTGCGCGGCGGCATCTGCCCGCCACGAAGGCGACCAACGATGTGCAGCGGGGACTGTGGTTCGGCTTGGGACAGGCCTGTGAGCGAGCGAAACGCTATGACGAGGCATTTGAGGCGTTCACTCACGCCAACACGCTTTCAACTGGAGGGTGGACCGAAGACATCGATCAACGTCGAAACGACACGCTCATGGACGCTTTCTCCACCGAGGCGATGCCGACCCTGCCGCGGTCGGAATGCCAGAACGATCGGCCCGTTTTCATTGTGGGATTACCACGCTGCGGATCGACCTTGGTCGAGCAGATCATCGACGCCCATCCGGACGCGGCTGGGGTTGGCGAGATTGAGACCCTTGGCCAGCTCATCATGGAGATGCCCGAGCGGCTCGGGACAACGCTTCCATGGCCCGACCTGCTGCAGGAAACGAATGAGCGTGGGCTCACCGAGATCGC
>DOVP01000218.1:4032-4505 GCA_003520025.1 Phycisphaerales bacterium | reverse complement strand
ATCGGCGGCGGTCCAGACTTCGATACCGCTTGGGGCATTGCGAGGCGTGGCCTCGAAACGGATCAAGCCGGTGCCGGGAACTTGTTGGTAGACGGCATTTCCCTTGAGTACGGGACCGGAGAGGAGTGGGCTGTCGAACAGTCTGGCCCACTTCAGTTTGCCATTCGCAGTGTCGAAGGCGCGGAGGTGTTGGTCTCTGCTGGCGACGAAGGTCATGGTGCTGCTGGTCGCCGGGACACCGCTGATGGTGTCCAATAGCCGCCTTTGCCACAGCAGAGTACCTGTCTCAGCGTCGAGGGCTACGAGCTCGCCGGATTGCGAACTCGCCAAGACGACGTGGCCGGTGACTATGGGTTGCGACGCGACCCGCCTGCCGATTCGGTGGGCGCGAAGGGAGAATCCCATGGTCCATCCTTGCCAGACCACTTCGCCTGCCAGTCCGCCGTAGATGTATGAGTCGTTGTACACAACGC
>DOVP01000218.1:311-3698 GCA_003520025.1 Phycisphaerales bacterium | reverse complement strand
CCCGGCGTCGCGGCGAGCCACTCCAGCGGCTGCATGCTCGACTGTGTGGCGCCGTGCACAATGGGAATGCCGGTCTTGGCCGAGAGCGAGAGAATCGAACTCGCACGGATAACCAGTACCTTTTGATCGGCCGGGATGTGTTGAATATCGACGATGAGGTCGTTCCCGCTCCCGCCGAAGCCGACCCACCGCTGCTGGCCGGATTCCAGATCCAGCATGGCGATTTCATTGTCGGAGTCGATCAGGAAGACGGCTCCGTTGGAGATGAGCATCTCGGTGATGGCATTCGCATCGATCGGCTGTCTCCAGGCGACGCGAAGGCCCAGTTTCTCTGCCGATCGGGGCCCGACAGGCATGGCCTGCTCAAGTGCCTCCACACGGGCGGCGTTGCGGGTCACCGCGTCCTCGTCGACCATTCCTGAGAGTGTGCCGATGGCGATGGCGACCATGGCCAGTACACCGCAGTAACGAAGTGGTCGATGGGTGCGAGAACATGGGCAGGGCATCATGTTGGTGGGCTCCTGAGGTGCGTGTGGGGATTCGGGAGTATATACCTCTGCGGCATCACGAGCCGCTATCGTAGGGCCACGCCATGTTCACCGGACTGATACAGCATGTAGGCCACATTGCCGACGATCCGACTCTGCAGGAGAGCGGCGGCCGGCATCTGCGGATCGACCCCACTGGATGGACGCACGCCCCTTCGGCCGGCGAGTCGATTGCCGTGAACGGATGTTGCTTGACGGTGGCGGATCTCGATGGTGGTGTCTTGGGATTCGACGTCATTGCCCAGACGCTGGAGTTGACGCGGCTTGGGGAGTTGCGATCGGGAGATGCGGTCAACCTCGAGCACGCAGCAACCCCCACAACATTGCTCGGCGGACACATCGTGCAGGGACACATCGACACGGTGGGCGAGGTGCTTGTGATGAGCACATCGGACGATGGATGTCGCTGCCGTATCGGTTACGACGCAGCGTTTGATTCCCTTCTCGTGCCACAGGGATCCGTTACCGTCGATGGTGTGTCGCTCACAGTGGCGGGTTTGGCCGATGGTTGGTTCGAAGTGGCGATTATCCCAACCACACTTTCGGAGACGACCTTCGGCACCTACGCAGAAGGTGACGGTGTCAACTTGGAGTTCGACGTCATCGCCAAAATGGTCGCTCGCCAGATATGTGGCAGTTGACCCTCTTTGCTCAGCGCGACAGTGACTTCAGGCGATCGATGGCGATGGGAACAGCATCTCCAGCGCGGAGGCCGATCGCGTCGATCGACCCAGCGGGAAGCTCAATCGCGAATCGAACGGGGACGCGGCTGGAGTAGAGCGGCAGTCGCTGTTCGTACTGAAGTTGCGATTCCTCCGCGCGGCGGGGCGGTTCGGTCACCATTCGGTACATGGTCGTCACGCGACCCTGCCCGTCAAGGAAGATTACATCGATGTCGATCAGGCAGTTGGCCATCCAGAATTGGTGTATGACCGGTTCAGAGAAGACAAAGAGCATTCCGGTTCCCTTTGGAATGGTCTCGCGCCCCATCATTCCGCGTTGGATGGCCGCATCACCGACGGCCAGTTCCAGCGACCAATCTTCAGGGCCGATTCGGACATGCTCGCGGATGGCCGCGGATTGCTCGCAGGCCACGAGGCACAACGTGAGCAGGATGATCAGCAGTCGATGAGCCACGCCAAGTGCTCCTTTGTGAGCGTGATGTCTTCGGGCGAGAGCCGTGTGATGTCGAAGGTAGTCGCAAATTCACTCGCGTCCATGGGTCGTGGCATGTCCGAGTCGCCGATGCCGCACCAGAGGGCCATGAGCCCCATGATCCGATCCGATGGTACGCCCGCTTCCGCAAAGGACGATACGCGGGTATCGCCGTGCCTCTTGGCGAGCCGAAGACCGTCTTCGCCGCGGATGAGCGGCACATGCCACCAGCGGGGTGGCGTTGAATCGATTGCTGCGTAGATGACTTGTTGCCGGGCGGCGCTCGGCAGCAGATCATTGCCACGCACGACATCGGTGACGCCCTGCCGAGCATCATCGACGGCAACGGCCAGTTGGTAGGCGGGGCCCTTCGCCGTCCACACCGGGAAGTCGCCTACGGTGGCGGCCAGATCGAAGCGGTGCTCTCCCATCAGTTCATCCTGGACAAGGCACTCGGTGTCATCGACGAGGAATCGCCACGTCAGCGCAGGATCTGGATCCATCCATGTCCGCCCCGCGTCCGGTGGTCGCAGCGACGGTTCGTAGCGAATGTCGCCTCGTGTACCGTGCGGTGCCGATTGTGCGGCGGCGACTTCCTTGCGTGTTCGATTGCAGGGAAAGATCAATCCCTGCCGGCCAAGCCTGCGGAGCGTTTCGAGGCAGGCCGCGATGTCGCTGGATTGAATCGGCATCTCCTCGTCCCAGTTCAGGCCGAGCCATGCCAAGTCGCGCCGAGATTGATCGATCGTTTCGGGTTTGACGCGAGGATGATCCAGATCCTCGATTCGCAGCACCAGCGACCAGTTCTGCTGCCGCGCCAGCGCCCAGTTGATTGCGAATGTGCGTGCGTTGCCCAGATGCAGGGCACCGGTCGGGGACGGGGCCAGTCGTGATCGGAAGGCGCTCATGTGCGGCATCGCTGCGGAGAACTCACCCTTCGCCCAGCCGGCGGCGGACCAGTACGGCTCTGGCTTCCTGCGACTGGATGGGCGAGAGGTGCGAGTCGGCGGCGGTTTGCAGATGACCGGTTTGAATCTCATGAAACAGGTTGTTGATCTGCTGAAGTGAAATCGTCTTGACGATGTCCAGGCAGCAACCAAGTCTGACACTACTGAGTCGCCGCATGGCCTCGTCGACTTTGAGCAGCCGAGCGGCGCGGAGGACGGCCAAATCCCGTCCGATTCGATCCTCGACAGCGATGCGATCTTGTCTGAGCAGCGCCTGCCGAGCGGATCGTTCATAGTTGATGATGCCGGGCACGATGGTGTTCACGAAGCGATCGAGCAGTTCCTCTTCCGAGCATCCGAGTGTTATCTGGTTGCTGACCTGATAGAAGTTGCCGGAGGATTCGGAGCCTTCGCCGTAGTAGCCACGGACGGCAAGATGCAGGTCCTTGGCGGCCTGCCTGACTTTTTCGAGTTCTCTGGTCAGCCGCAGGGCGGGTAGGTGGAGCATGGCGGAAAAACGAATGCCGGTTCCGGTGTTCGTAGGACATGCTGACTGGTATCCCCAGCGTTCATGGAAGGCCCATCCGATGAGGGGCTCGATCGCCACATCAAAGTCTCGAATTCGTTCGAAGCACAGGCCGGGTTGCAGTCCTGGTGCGATGGCATGCATCCGGACATGGTCTTCTTCATTGATCATCACGCTCATCGCCTCGTCTTCCGCAACAGCGACGCCGCGG
>DOVP01000218.1:0-215 GCA_003520025.1 Phycisphaerales bacterium | reverse complement strand
AGGTGGAGCATGGCGGAAAAACGAATGCCGGTTCCGGTGTTCGTAGGACATGCTGACTGGTATCCCCAGCGCTCATGGAAGGCCCATCCGATGAGGGGCTCGATCGCCACATCAAAGTTTCGAATCCGTTCAAAGCACAGACCGGGTTGCAGTCCGGATGCGATGGCATGCATCCGGACATGGTCTTCTTCATTGATCATCACGCTCATCGCCTC
>DOVP01000117.1 GCA_003520025.1 Phycisphaerales bacterium | reverse complement strand
CAGACGAAGGAAAAACTGCTCAACCCTGAAGTCGAGCCCTTCGTCAGCCGGGCGATTCATGATGTCCTCGGAAACTGGCTCGAAGAGCACCCCGCCGAAGCGAAGAAGATCTGCAACCGGGCGATCCTCGCTGCAGAAGCACGGGAAGCGGCTCGCAAGGCCCGCGATCTGATCAAACGCAAGGGAGCGCTTGAGTCGGGAGGGATGCCGTCCAAACTCGCCGACTGTGTTACCAATGATGTGGATCGCAGCGAACTCTTCATCGTCGAAGGTGATTCTGCAGGTGGTTCGGCCAAGGGTGGCCGTGACCACGACACGCAGGCCATCCTGCCACTCAAGGGCAAGATTCTCAATGTCGAAAAAGCTCGGCTCGACAAAGTGCTCGGTTTCGAAGAAATCCGCATCCTGATTCAAGCCTTGCAGTGCGGAATCGGCGAAGACTTCGACCTGTCCAAGTTGCGATATGGCCGCATCATCATCATGACCGATGCCGATGTCGATGGCTCGCACATTCGAACCTTGCTGCTGACCTTCTTCTACCGGTGGATGACTGAACTCGTACGGCAAGGCAAGATCTACATCGCACAGCCACCGCTCTATCAGGTCAAGCGTGGCAAGAAGACGGTGTATGTGCTCAATGAAAACGAGATGACGGCACACCTGACCGAAATGGCTCTTGCCCACGCCGAGTTCATCGTGCGGGAGAATCCCACCACGATCAAGAGCCGCATCAGTGGCGACGATCTCAATCACATGGTCAAACGCATGACACGCCTCGTCGATCTGGTCGGCATTTCCAACCGCCGCGGCCTGTCCTTTGGCGACCTGCTCGCCTCACGCGATCGGGATCCAAATGGCAACGGTCGCCTCCCCCGCTACCGCGTCACGTGGACCGCTGGTGATCAACTCTGCTGGGATGAAGCCGAAGCCCGCGCCTTTGTGCAGTCCGAATCGCTCGTTCTGGACGATGTCATCGGGACCAATGGCACCGATCGCAGCACGATCGCCTCGCTGCGTGAACTCCATGAGAACGCGGAAATCGAGAAGATCGCCGCAGATCTTGCTGAACTTGGGCTCAATATCGAGGACTGGGGTCTGACGCAGGAGGAAACTGCCTCCGGCGAACTCGTGCCAACGACCTACGCATGGATCGTCGACGCCGGTACCGACAAAGAACGAACTGTCGAAGTCGCCGACCTGCCGGGCATCCTTGAGAGCCTCCGTGCCATCGGTCGCAGCAACATCGAAATCAAGCGATTCAAGGGCCTCGGCGAAATGAACCCCGAAGAACTCTGGGACACCACCATGGACCCAGAGCAGCGCACAATGCTGCAGGTCTCCGTCGATGCCGCCAACGAGGCCGACCGGCTCTTCAGCGTCCTCATGGGCGAAGACGTCCAGCAGCGACGCACCTACATCGAAGATCACGCCCTCGAAGTCAAGAACCTCGATGTGTGACAGCCCCCGGCGAAGCTGCGATTGAAAAATTCAGTGAAGATTATCTGGTCTGCGGTGGCTGAGGGAATGTCGCAGCGGCGGGGAACCGCGGCATGAGCGTGCGAAGTTTGAGTGTCACGGGGTTCCGCTCAGGGAGCGGAAGAAGGCGGTCGAGCGAGGCCATCGCCGCTTCCCGTGGCAGACCACTGCTGGCAGCGACGGACGCGAGAACCGGCATCGCGGCAAGGTCGGACCACGCGACCGGGGGACTGATTCCGGTGGCGATACGAACGGCATCGAGGACGCTCACCGAGTAGATCTTCCAGTCTTTCATCGTCTGCTTCGGCATGGCCGAGGCGGCGGCATCCCAGAAGTCGTTGTCCCAGGTGACGTCAATGGGGATGCCCTGAGCGTCCATGACCAACCGGTAGGTCTTCATCGAACCGGCCGTCGCAAGGAAGGCCTGCACATCAAACGCAAACCGCGCGTCCGAAAGACCCGGCTCGATGCCGTCGTACCACTTCCGAGCATCCACGATAAGGCGATCGGCGCAGGCTTTGGACCATTTCTCGACGCCAGCCTCGGTTGTGGGCATGTCGCCGTTGGCGCAGCCAAAGAGACAGAGAAGCAAGGCCGCGAAAGAAGTCAGGTGCCGCCCGGAACTCCACGGAAGAATGCTGATGAACGTCGTTCGGCCCAGGGTGGTGCTCGGCCTCCTCAACATTGCACAGCTCCACCGCACAGTGGATCGCTCAACCCCGCAGAGGTAAATCCCGCCGCCCGCAGCACACACGACTCGCATACGCGGCATGGACTGCCATCGCCTGCCGGGTCGTAGCAACTGCTTGTGAGCCCATAGTCCACACCGAGCCGTGTGCCTTCCCGAATGATCTCGGCTTTGGTCAGTTTCAACAGCGGCGCATGGACGCGGATGCCATCACCTTCGACACCTGCTCTGGTCGCGAGATTCGCAAGCGCTTCAAACGCGGCAATGAATTCGGGCCGGCAGTCGGGATAGCCGCTGTAGTCAACGGCATTGGCGCCGATGAAGAGGTCGCTAGATCCGCATCCCTCTGCAAGACCGAGGGCCATCGAAAGGAAGATGGTGTTTCGAGCCGGCACATAGGTGTCGGGAATCTCTTGGCCAATCGACGCCAGATCATCCGGCTTGGGGACCTCGCCGCCGCCGGTCAGCGCCGAACCTTGCAGCGGCGATGGATCGAGCACGATGACGCGGTGTTCCCGCACCCCCGCAGCTGCGCAGACCCGGGCCGCGCAGGACAACTCCCACCGATGCCGCTGCCCGTAGTCGAAGGACAGGCCAATGCATGCGAAGCCCTCGGCCTGGGCCATCGAGAGCACCGTGGCTGAATCGAGACCACCAGAGACAAGCACGATGGCAAGCGGCGTAGAAGCAGGCATGACGGAAAGCCTACCGCCCCGGCATGGGCCGTGACAGGCTCCTCCCCCGGGGGGCCTGATACCCTACTCCTCCTCATGGCCGCAGATCGTGATCCATACGAAACACTGGGTGTGTCCCGCTCGGCCTCGGATGATGAGATCCGATCGGCCTACCGTAAATTGGCCCGCACCTATCACCCCGACGTCTGTACCGAACCAGATGCCGAGAAGAAGTTCGCCGCCGTGCAAGAGGCCTACGAGATCCTCTCGGACAAGGAAAAACGTGCCGCCTTTGATCGATTCGGCCGCGTTGGTGGCCCGGGAAGTTCCGCGGAGAGTGGATTCGGCGGTGGCTGGGGAGGCGGCCAGCAGGTTGACCCCGCCGACTTCGAGGACATCTTCGAGCAGATGTTCCGCGGGCAAGGCGGCTTCAGCGGGCAACCCCGCAGCGCGGCGAGACCAGCCCCCCACCGGGGCGTGGACGTTTCCAAGGCAATCAGCGTGACCTTTCAGACAGCGGCACTCGGCGGCACCGAGCACCTGGTACTCGATGACGGTTCCAAGGTCGATTTGCACATCCCCCGAGGAATCGAAGACGGCGGCAAACTGCGACTTCGGGGACGAGGTGGAACTGGAAGCGGGGGCGGACCGCAGGGCGATGTGATTGTTACCGTCAACCTCGGCGGTCACCCCTACTTCACGCGGCAGGGCCTGGACCTGATCGTCACGGTCCCCATCACCATCGCCGAAGCAGCCAATGGGACGAGCGTGCGAGTATCGCTGCTCAAGGGCTCTGTCGATCTCACCATCCCTCCCGGAAGTTCATCCGGCGCGCGGCTCCGTGTGCGGGAGCAAGGCATCACGAGCGAGAAGGACATCAAGGGAGATCTCTACGCCGTCATTCAGATCGTGGCGCCAAAGGATCTTTCCAAGGAAGCCGCCTCCCAACTTAAAGACATCGGTACAACGCTTCCGGATCCGCGGCTTGACACACCCGGTGTCGAAAGTATCCCGGCAAAGGCGGACTCCTGATGGTCGGCAACCCACAAACGCGACTACCAGAAGACCCCGCTGACTACACAATGAGTCTCGGAGATCACATCGACGAACTTCGAAAGCGGGTGATTGCCGGATTCATCGTGCCGCTTCCGCTCTCGATCGTCATCTTCTTCTTCGCGCACATCCTCATCGAATGGCTTCTGCTGCCGCTGCAGAGAGTACAACTGGCCTGGGGATTTCCGCCGGAAGTACAGGTCCTCAGTCCGCCCGAGTTTCTGATGCTCGAACTCAAGTTGAGCATCGTGCTGGCGCTGGTACTCTCGATGCCGTGGATCCTGTGGCAGGTATGGCTCTTCATCGGGCCGGGGCTCTACCCACGTGAGCGGCGGTTTGTGTATCTCCTGCTACCGGGAAGTTTCGTACTCACGCTCATCGGCATCGCCGTCATGTACTTCGTGATGCTCCCGCTCATGCTGCAGGTGCTGATGCTCATCACCCGCGGTGTGGATGTGCCGCCGCAGTACCTGCCACTGGCAGAAACCGCGGCGGACTCGGCGCTGGTGATTCCCATCGTCGAGACACCACCGGCCGAGGCCGTCGTCGGACAGATGTGGCTTGATTCTGGTGGGACGGTGCTGCATGTTGCGGTGGAAACCGAGGCCGCGGGCAAGGTGCGGATGCTTCAGACGCCGCTGCAAGGGCGGTCGGCCGTCACGCAGGTCTTTCAATTGTCCTCATATGCGAACTTCGTGCTGGCCCTGCTGCTTGGCATATCGCTGGCATTCCAACTGCCGCTGGTGATGCTGCTGGGCGGGTGGCTCGGACTGCTCACAGCGCCCATGCTGCGATCGAAGCGGCGGTGGGCGCTGTTCGTGTGCGCTATCGTGGCGGCGATCACGACGCCGGCCGACGTGTTCTCGATGCTGCTGATGCTCATACCGCTATACGGCCTGTATGAACTCGGCATCTTGTTGGTCGCGACCCTGCCGGCCGATCGAGTGGCCCGCGGACGGCGAGGTTCGGACGGCGACGAAGAATGAGCGGGCCGAACGAGTACGACCTGATCATGATGCGCCACGCACTCGCACTCGCCGGAGAGGCCGCG
>DOVP01000286.1:8430-13245 GCA_003520025.1 Phycisphaerales bacterium | reverse complement strand
GGGTGCTCATGTCGTCCATCTTCCACGACGCTGGCAAAGTCGAGGGCCTCGCCGTTCTCCATGGTTGGTGCGTGCGACGAAGATCGATGCGCCCGCATCGCCTGCTGCACAATCTCGGCTTTGCGGCGTGGGAGTTCAAGAAGATTTGCCATCTCCTCGACAGTGGGCTGGCGACATTGCTCTTCTTCAAAGGCGGTGCTCGTACGGCGCCACCTGGTAATGAGTTCCACCATGTAGGCAGGAATGTGAATCGGATGACGGGCATTGATGAGTGTCCGCTTGATGGCCTGCTTGATCCACCATGAGGCGTAGGTCGAGAACCGAGCCCCCTGGGCCGGATCGAAGCCTTCCACCGCGCGGATGAGCCCGACATTCCCCTCCTCGATGAGATCACCGATTGGCAGACCTCGTCTGGTGTAGTTCTTGCTGATGGCCACCACGAGCCTGAGATTGGCCCGAATCATGTGATCCTTGGCCTTCATGTCGCAATCGTTGATGATCCGCCAACCGAGTTCCTTCTCCTGCTCGGCTGTCAGCAGGGCCACCTGATTGATGTCCCGCAGATAGGTTTCCAGATTCTTGTCGTTTCCGTACCGAGCCATGTCAGACCATCCCTGTTGGCCGGGTACCTGCCGCCCCCACACGAGCGGTAGATTGGTGCCTCCAAGCACCCGGTCGTTGTCCCCGACAGCGATTTCGCCGCGGGCGCATCCCTCACACCCCCTATCAAGGTCCGATAGGACGGTGTGATCAATCCTCGAACTTTGGAAGAATCGAGGCCGTCGATACAATCGAACCACCAAAGGCCCTCCTTGACTCCAAGAACCCACTGTCAATGAATGAACTGAAAAAACCACACCTCCTGGCCCGCATGGACAGAACAATCCAACCTCTGGAACCGTGACACACCCGTGACCGACGATCTCACTAGCCTCCTCCAACAATGGCCCTATCGCCCCGATGACTTCACCGCGCGGGAACTCACGGGGGCTGATGGGCGGCCGTTGCTCCAAATCCGAGTGGAATTGGGCATCTTGCAACTGGAGGTGGAGGGGCGGCCCGATGGTCTCCGCCCCGGCGGCTTCAAGACGGTTCTTGAAGCGATAAAAAACACGCCACTGACCATTGAAACCGCCAAATCGCTCCGCGATGAGATCATCCAATATGAATATCGGGCCCAAACACTGCTGTATCTCGGCGAGCACGTCCGAGCCGCCCATGATGCGGACCACATGCTGCTGGCCGCCCGGCTCCTGTACGAACAGCCGCCGGAGTCTCTTGATCGCGACACCGTCCTCGCCCCCCTGCTCCGCAGCATTGCGATTCACGCCCGGGCCATAGCCGAAGCATCGCTGGCCGGTTCGCGAACGGACCTGGCGAAACTGGCATTGGAAGGTGGACTCGCCGAGTTGCGGGCATTGCTCTCAGATGACGAATTCGAACACTGCAACGAAGCGCATCTGCTCGCCGGGATGACAGATCTGCTCATTCCCCGCCTCCCCGCCTCGCAGCGTGTTGAATTGCAGGACCGCATCCGCGAGGCGATTGCCGCGGAGAACTACGAACTCGCGGCGATTCTGAGAGATGAGTTGCGTCTGATGTGAGGACAGGGTCAGGTATCCGAGGCTGGTCCTGTTATTACTTTACAAGTGGATCCAACGCCCGCAAGCGGGCCAGCCTCGCTTCAATTTTTGCAGGATCTGCCCCCGCTCGGCGGAGGACTTCCAACAGCCGCACATTTGCCAGTCGCCATCTCACCGGGTCATCTTCGCGTGGCATCGCGGCAATCCGTCGGTAGCCACGGGCGACATCGGCCAATACGGCGCGGTCTTCGCTCTCTCGCAGGCACTCGCAGCGGCCAAGGATCGCAGGCAGCAATGTGGAATCCTCGGCAAGGGCCGCGTTGAACCACGCTACCGCCCAGTCACAGCGGCCGCCTCGGCAAAGGGACTCGGCCATACGCAACAACTCACCGGTGGAGCCGGTTGGCCGCGGTATCGATATGGCGCCGAGCAGGCACCCGAGCGCAGTCGGATGGTCCGGCTCCGCTGCATCTGCAACCGAGGGCCCACCCGCCCACAACACCAACCGACGCACCAACACATCGTGCTGCTCATCCCATTGACCCATCATGGCGGCAACAGCGTCACAATCACCTGCCATCGCCGCTATCTGAATATCGAGGAAGGCCCGTTCGATTGGTGCAAGCCACTCGATCGCCTCATCGTCGCGGCAAGCGGCTTCGGCGGCATCCACATCACCCTTGTCGAGTTGCTGCTCGATCAACATCGCCGCCAGCATCCCCGCTATCGGAGCAGCCATGGCGGCCCTCCGGGGATCAGTCCGCTGCGAGGCCGCCGCCACCGCGGCCCGCCTTGCACGTTCCAGTCGATCCCGGTCTCCATCGGTCCACCGCCCAAGCGTTCGCCGCCGATCGCCGAGCAGTTGGCCGATCTGCTCAAGCGCTCGCAGGTGCTCGGGGCCCGCCGGCGGCACTTCTGTCAAACGATCCAAAGCCACCGCCACATCGCCGACCCTTGCATCCATCGACGCCAGTGACCGTATCCATGCCGCCCGCATCGAGCCATTGCCAGCGGCCGACTTCAATACATCGCGTATTTCCCCTGAGGAGTCGTGCCCCGCGTTGAATGCGGCCACTGCGGCGCGGGCTGCCTCGTCCCAGTATCGCGGCGAATCTGCACTGCCGACACTGGCGGCATTCCGCCAAGCACGCATCGCCCCGAACGCATCACCGAAGCGACCGTGGCATCGGGCTTGCGCTTCGAAGATGAACTCCTCATCGGATCTGGCTGGAGGTCGCTCCGCGAGCGTATCCATCCATTGCACTGCATCACTCGGCTCGATCGCGGAACGAGCTGCGCCGACGATGGCCGCCGGATCAAGGCTCGCCAGTTCTTCTGCCGCCATCATGGTCGTTGGAGCCAGCCTCGCAGCCATGTTCGCCGCAAGACGGCCGTGCGATCCGATCGGCACGCCGCATCGCCCAAAGGCTGCGCGAATCGGCGCGATCCATCGCAGCGCCGACATCGTGTCAGCCGACGCCTGCAGAATCGCCTCACCAAGCAGCACCACCTGCCATGCCTCCTCGGCATGATCCAGCACAGTTTGCGGTTCAGGCGTGTGGTGGCATCGCAGCAGAATCGCTTCGGCCATCGTTCGCTGCAGTGGCGTGACCGAACTGGCCTCGGCAATCTCCGAAGCAATCGTGGCGGCCTGCTTGAGTTCGCCTCGAGACAGATGCACCTGCGCGAGCATCCGGCGCAATCGGCCTGACATATCGCCGCGAGCCGCCGCAGCCTGACGGAGATGCATCATGGCCTCACGCCACCAATCGATCTGCTCATACGCCAGCGCGGCAGCAGCAGCGCATGCCAGGCCGCGGGCTCGTCTCCACCTCGCCGAATCGGCTTTGACTCGAATGCCGTCGGCGGCCGCTGCGAGAATTGCTGCGTCAACCGCATCGGTGATGACCAAAGCTTCGTCAATGAGCGTGCGGGCCTGCTCGTCACGATCGGCGTCCGGCAGGCCGATCATCGCTAGTTCGAGTGCCAAGTCCTCGGACCACTGCCGCACCAGCAGGTCGTCCAGCAAGGCGAGCCCCGCATCGATGGTCTCGGCAGTGGTACGCGCCTCCTCGAAGGTTGCTCGAAGATCGCTTGCGTCACCTGCGCACAGGCCGATTGTCAGGACGGCCGCAGCAATCACGATGGCGTCTCCAGCGTGACGTTCGTGCATCCAGCTGCCACCGCCGCGTTGAAGATGGCGACCACATGCCCCCAACCAACCCGTGGCGAGGGCACGATGACGATCGGATGATCGGGCATGAACAGGCTGCCTTGTGGAACGAGCGACTGACTGAGAAACACTCGGAGTCCATCTGCAGATCCGGCCACATCCCACGGTCCTTCGACCGTAACCCGAGCTTGCTGGCCATCGGCACCCGCAGCAACTACCCGCACACGCAAAGGCTCATCCAGCAGTTGCAGCGGGTCGGCCTCGCCGACCCGCTGTTCGGGAAGATCCAGCCTGAACACTTCCTCGGCCGGGCTGAAGTCGGTCGCAATCATGAAGTACATGAGCAGCAGAAAGACCACATCGATCATGGGGGCGATCTGCAGTTCCACGCCGCTTCCGCGACGCCTGTTGACGCTGGCATGTGGTCTCATACGCCCCGCTCCCGAATGGCCGCGAGTTGGACACGAACCGGATGCTGCAGGGCCGCGCGAGTACCGGCCTCTCTGGCCTCATCAAGGAGTGGTGCCACGACATTCCACGGAATGTCACGCCCAGCGCGAATCTGAATGGCTGTTCGAGCGTTGCGGGCAAGCATGTCCGTCAGCACGGAGCCGATCGCTGCGCGGCCCGCTTTGTCGGCCGGATAGTACCGGCCAGCGAGGTGATATCGGGCCGTGTTCGCCTCGCTCGGTACGACGCTGATGACGGCACGGGGGCCAATCGCTGCAACAACCGTGGCAGGTGGTCTTGGCGACGGCAGGTCCAACCGCGGCCGATCCTCGTCCACGATTCGCGATACCAACACGAAGAACACAATCAAGAGAAACACGACATCGATGAGCGAAGTCATGTTGGCCTGTACCGGCAAGGCTGGTCGGCGGTTTCTCACGCGGTCGGTCCGCCGCCGTTCCGGCTTTTCGGGCGAAAACCGCTCAACAGTTCCTCGGCGGCGAGTGTGGCTTCGGCAGTCACTGCATCGATGCGACTGCGAAGCATTGCGCAGGCCGCAAGCGAAGGAATCGCGACGACAAGCCCCCAGAACGTCGTCGTCAGCGCTGT
>DOVP01000286.1:0-8042 GCA_003520025.1 Phycisphaerales bacterium | reverse complement strand
GCAGTGAATGCCAGAATCATGCCGTAGACCGTGCCAAACAGGCCGATCATCGGACTGACTTGCCCGATGGTGTTGAGGATCTCGATTTGACGTAGCCGCGAGACAGTTCGCTCTTCCGAGGCCTGCTCAAGCGTGCGGATCACGGCATTCCAGCCATGCGGAGCCTGCCGCATGGCCTCTCCCATGATCCGACCGATGAAGGTCTCGCTCGCATCGGCCCGTGTCATGGCATCGCGGAATCGTCTGGCCTTGATGTCTTCCTGCATCTGCTCGATGAAACCATCGGGCAGGATGGCATGACGGCGATTGGTGCTGGCCATGGAGATCACCAAGCCGACAGCCACCGCGGACAGGCACAACAGAAGCCAGACCACCGCCGTTCCAAGGATCTCAATCCGGCCGTCGCCGTTGCGGGAGATGAAAAACGCGGAGGCAAAACTGCGGGCAGTGGGCGAGGCCGCAACTGGTGCTGTTGATGCAAGGAGTGATACAGCGGCTATGAACAGTCTCATACTCATCGGTCCAGTTCCTCAAGGGTGATGGTCGTGACAGTGCCGTCGCCGTGGGCTTCGGCAATGGCCTGCATCAGTTTGGCCGGGGTGGCTCTCTCACCTGTGGTCAAACGAATACACGCGACACGAGTGTGGCGGTCGGAGTTGTATTCATCAAGGGCCCGCAACGTAGCATCGCGATCCACCGCCCAGCGGCCGCGGCCATCGAGTCCTTCGCTCAAGAGCAATACGAGTTCGGGACGCATCGAGAAGGCCTTCTTCATCGCCGGCGATGGATCGGAACCACCACCAAGTTGGTGCCCGGCCGTATTGCGAAGCGTGGCAACAACCTCGGCGGCTGCCTCGGGTGTAACCCTCACCAGTCCCCGCTTCGGCGTCACCCGAACGACATCACCAGCGAAGTACACGACTGCGAACTGTTGGTCGCCGCTCATGGCGGCCAGTGTTCGCTCCACTTCATCGATCACGAAGGGAAGCCAAGCGGTCATGCTGCCACTTGCGTCGATGACGAAAACGACTTCGCGGGCGACGCCCATCGAGGCACCGGCAAATGCGGGTGGCGTGGACGCTGTCTCGACGGAGTTCGCTGGAGTGGGGCCTGTGATATGCGGTACTGAACTCGCAGCAGGCGAAAGGTCGGGCATGGGAATCGTAGGTGGTGTGGTCATCGACTCCGATGGTGCAGGATGCAGCGCCACAACGGGCGACACCACGGCAACATCGCCCGTCACGACCGGTGATGGAAGACGCTCATCAAGCCGAATAATCGACCATGTCACCAGAAAACCCACCGTAATCACCCCGATGTGCAGCAGCAACGAAACACTCCACGGGGCAACTTTCCGTATCGACACCCTCTCACCGGTCCGCGGCGTGGATGAAGATGTCTGACCAGCGGTAAATACTTTCACGTCGGCAGTGCCTCCCAAGCGGAGGATACGCCCCCGCCGAGGCCCATTGCCCGGCCAAGACCGAAGTACATCACCAATATCGGGGTTGCCCTGCTCTGTTACTCCGCTGGCTCCGCTGGCGGTGAAGCCGCCTTGCCGGGCCAAAGCAACGTATCCACCGCCAACATTCCCGGCCCCGTCAGCAGCACCCCAAAGGCCAACACGAACATCGCCAGCGTGAAGAACATCCCCTGAAAGGCCGCCCCGTCCGCTGCCCAGTCAAATGGATTCAGATCGAACATGGCTGCGGACTGCACGCTGATGAACCAGAACGATGCGCCGAGCATGATCGCCATCAGGAAGGCCCAGACCCGGGTGAGCAGTCCGACGAAAATGAGTGCCCCGCCAAGCAGTTGCACGACCGCCGCTCCCCACGCCACAGGTTCAGACCACCCCTCAAATCCGGCGTCTCGCAGTCCCAGTGTGAGCCGCGCAGCTGCAGGGCGGAGGAGCCCCTCGTCTGCAGGTGGCGTCTCGGCCTTTGGAGTAAACGGCCCGATTGGTGCGATCGGCTTGGCCGAGGCTTTTTTTGCCGTTTCAGCAGGCTCGGCAGCAGGTGGATCGGCCTTGTCGCCCTGATCCCCATCCCCTTCCTGAATCAGCGCCGCAGGCACGGCCACCGCGGTCACTCCCTCCAGCCGCTTGATCTGCTCAGGCGTGAATGTCACCTCCTGGAAACAGAGGTGCCATCCTGAGAAAAAGAAGGCCACGCCGAGTACGACGCGGGATAACAACGGCATGAAGCGGGTTCCGGCAAATGCGGTGCATGACATGGGTGATTCCTCAGGGGGGTCGCATGGGCGACGTGCCCTTCATATATCCTCTCAAGCCACAAGCGGGTGTGGCGGAATTGGCAGACGCGCTGGTTTTAGGTACCAGTGGGGCAACCCGTGGAGGTTCGAGTCCTCTCACCCGCATCTTACCCACCCTGTGTCCCTCTTTCCCGGATCCTTGCGATGACCGATTGGACAATCGACTCTTGGCGGACAAAAACCGCCCGCCACCAGCCGAAATACCCGGATGCTGCGGCGTTGGCGGAGGCAGCCGGTGAACTTGCCGCCTTTCCGCCGCTGGTCACGAGTTGGGAGATCGAGTCGCTCAAACACCAACTCGCCGAGGCCGCCGAAGGACGCCGGTTTCTGCTGCAGGGTGGCGACTGCGCCGAATCCTTCGCGGAATGCACCTCGGACGTCATCATCAACAAACTCAAGATCCTCTTGCAAATGTCGCTTGTGCTCGTCCACGGCACCCGCAAACGGGTCATTCGCGTCGGCCGTTTCGCCGGGCAGTATGCCAAGCCTCGCAGCGAGCCGACCGAAACGCGTGGTGATGAGACCTGCACCAGTTATTACGGCGACATCGTCAACCGCCCGCGGTTCGATGCCGAGGCTCGCACGCCGGACCCATGGCGCCTGCTCCGCGGATACGAGCGATCGGCGCTCACGCTCAATTTCATCCGCAGTTTGATTGACGGCGGATTTGCCGATCTGCATCACCCTGAGTACTGGCAACTCGACTTCGTCGAACACTCTCCGAAATCCTCCGAGTTTCACGACATGGTCACTTCAATCGGCGAATCGTTGCGGTTCATGGAAACGCTCAGTGGCATTTCAATCGCCGACATCTCCCGCGTTGACTTCTACTCAAGCCACGAAGCCTTGCTGCTTCCGTATGAGGCGGCGCTCACACGCACCGTCCCCCGCCGCGATGGAGCGTGGAACCTCTCGACCCACTTCCCATGGATCGGCATGCGCACCGCCTCACTCGATGAAGCACACGTCGAGTTCTTCCGAGGCATTCGCAACCCCATCGGTGTCAAGATCGGCCCGGCGCTCGCCCCCACCGACATGAACGACTTTCTCGGTGGACTTATGGATGCCCTGCACCCCGATGACGAACCTGGCCGCTTGACACTCATCCACCGGTATGGCGCTGAGAAAGTCGCCGACTACCTCCCCGCCCTGATCGACGCCGTCAACGCTACCGGCAAGCGGGTGCTCTTCGTTTGCGACCCCATGCACGGCAATACTCGCAAGACCGAGACAGGCATCAAGACTCGCAGCTTCGGGGACATCCTCGCCGAGGTCGAGCAGTCCATCGACATCCACGACAGGTGTGGCTCCCACCTCGGCGGCGTGCACTTCGAACTCACCGGCGAAAACGTGACCGAGTGCACCGGCGGCGCCCGCGGATTGACCGATGACGACCTGAAGGACGGCTATCGATCGCTGGTCGATCCACGACTCAACTACGAGCAGTCGCTGGAAATGGCGATGCTCATCGCGCGGCGGCTGGCGCCAAAGAACTCTGGCACCAACGACTGACTCCTTGCTCAACGGCTCACAGCGGCAATTGCGAGTGTGATTCCAAAGCCGACGAAAAAGAGCGATGTGGCGATATTGGTGTCGCTGTTGCCCTCGTGGGCTTCGACAAGGAGTTCTTCTACGACGAGATAGAGCAGTGCCGCGGTGCCGAAGGCAATCATGCCCAGTCGCCACGGATCAGAAAGACAGCCGATCAGCATGATGCCGAGGATGCCACCGGCGATCAGTAGCAGCGATGTCGTGATGGCCGTACCGATCAGCAGGCTACGGCGAGCACAGAGAGTGGCCGCAATCGCCAGGCCGAGGGAGAATGTTTCGAAACTGATTGCCGCGGCGAGTACAAAGCCCCCCTGCTCGCCTGTCCCAAGTGCCAAGGCAACAAGTAAACCATCCACAAAGAGGTCCACGCCTACCACAGCCACCATGCTCGCAGGACTTCTGGAACCGGCAGCCCCGACTTCGCTGTCTTTCTCACCTGCAACCGTACGGATGCCAAGCATCACCACCACACCAAGGGCAAATCCGATCGCCATGGCAACCCAACTCGGGCCAGCGAGCAGCGGCGGTACCAGTTCGATCGCCACCGCCGCAAAGATGATCCCGGCGGCCAAGTGCTGGAGACCCGATCGCAATTGCGGCCCGGGTTGCTTCCACAAGCCAGCAGCAGCCCCCACCACCATCGCTGCGGCAGGTACGACAATCACAAGCGTGGCATCGGCTAGATCTATCTGCATCCGCAAAGGGTACGGGGCCAGATACCGGTACACGACCCTCTCCTTGTAAACTTCCCGCCATGAACCGCGGCGTCGCCATCACAGGAATCGGTCCGGTCACGGCCCTCGGGCTCGGAATCGAGCCGCTGTGGGCGGCGATGGAGGCCGGGGAAACCGGGATCAGACCCCTTGAAGCCTTCGACGGCGCCGCGTGGGAATGTCCCTTCGCTGGCGAACTGCCCGCCGACGCCTTTTCAATCCGCAAGTTGGTCCCCAAGCACTACCGCAAAGCCACCAAGGTCATGTGCCGTGACATCGAATTGGCAATGGGCGCAGCCCTCATGGCGGTGCAGGATGCGGGGCTGACCACCGCCGGAGCGGGCGAAGGTGAACCGACCATCGCCCCAGACCGCGTTGGATGCCATATCGGCGCCGGGCTCATCTGCGCCGACGTCAATGAACTCGGCGCGGCCCTTATCACGAGCAAAACAGATGACGGCGACTTCAGCCTCGGGCACTGGGGCGAGGCCGGCATGGAGAATCTGACCCCGCTGTGGCTGCTCAAGTATCTCCCGAACATGCTCGCCTGTCACGTCACCATCGTGCATGACTGCCAAGGACCAAGCAACACGATCACCTGCTGGGAATCAAGCGCCCCACTGTCCATGGCCGAGTCGGTTCGCGTCATACAACGTGGTGCCGCCGACGCCTGCCTGACGGGCGGTGTGGAGAGCCGGCTCAACGTGCTGGCAACGTGGCGGCAGCAATGCGCTGGCCGACTGACTACCGCATCGGCAAGCGATGATCCAGCCACGATCGTGCGTCCGTATGCAGATGACGCCGACGGCACAGTGCTTGGCGAGGGCGGCGGCATTCTGGTGGTCGAAGAAGTCGAGCACGCGAAGGCTCGCGGAGCCACCATCAAGGCAGTGATTGCAGGACTCGGCTGCACGCAGAGCATCGAGGGAAACACGATCACCAGCGCCTCCGCCGAATCGATCGGTGACGCCATCGCGCAGGCGATGCAGCAGGCCTCATATGGCCCTGATGACATCGATGCCATCGTGCCGATGGGCCTGGGTATTCCAGGTATCGATCAGGCGGAACGTGATGCTCTGCGATCGGCACTCGGCGAGCGGGCGGACACGCTTCCCATGGTGCTGCTCACCCCCACCACCGGCAACTGCTGCGCCGGACACGGCGCCGTGCAGCTGGCCGTCGCGACGCGATGTCTGGAGACCCAGCAACTCCCGAGTGGTGCCGCCTCACTTCGCAGTGTTCTGGTCTTGACGGCCAGCCAAGGCGGCCAGAACACCGCCACCATTCTTTCGAGGGGGACAGACGTATGACTCGCCGCCGCGTCGTCATCACCGGATCGGGATGGATCACGCCGATGGGTCACGACATCGAGTCGGTGTGGAAACGGCTCGTGGCGGGCGAAACATCGGTCGCGCCAATCGACCGATTCGATGCAGCGACGTTCCCGACCTCCTTCGCGAACCAGGTGCGTGAGTACGACTGGACCAAATACGTCGAAAGCGCCGCTCGGCACGGACAACCCGGCATGCATACCGCTTTCGCCCTCGGGGCCACGCGGCAGGCGTGGGACACATCCGGGCTCGGAGACTTTGCTGCGCTCGACCGCCGCCGCTGCGGTCTCTATCTGGGATCCGGTGAAGGTGTCTTGGACTTCGATGCCTATCAGAAGACCACCGTTCCGGCTTGGCAGGCGGAACTCGGCAGCGTCAACGACAGCACCTGGCTTGCCGGGGCAAAAGAGCACATTGCATGCCGGCACGAAGTGGCCCAAGAGCCGAACGAACCCATCGCGCACATCGCCCGAGAATTCGGACTGCGTGGACCGGCCTTCAATTGCCTCACCGCATGCGCTGCAAGTACGCAGGCCATCGGCGAAGCGTGCGACATCCTCCGACGAGGGGACGCGGATGTGATGATCAGCGGCGGGACCCACACAATGCTGCACGTGTTGGGCATGACCGGCTTCAACAGACTGACCGCTCTCTCGACCCGAAGCGAAGATTACCAGCACGCCTCGCGACCATTCTCCCGATCACGCGGTGGCTTCGTGATGGGTGAGGGCTCGGGCGTGATCATTCTGGAGTCACTCGAACATGCCGAGGCGCGGGGCGCCACAATTCTCGCCGAAGTCACCGGATATGGATCGAGCGCCGATGCCTACCGCATTACGGACCTGCACCCCGAGGGTCGCGGTCCGGCGGCAGCCATGAACGCCGCCATGCGGGAAGCCGGCATCGACCCGAGCGCCGCCGATGAAGACGGACGACCACCGGTCCAGTACATCTCGGCCCATGGAACCGGTACGCAAGAAAACGACGCCATTGAAACCAAGTCGGTAAAACTCGTCTTCGGCGACAACGCGCCGAAAATTCCCATGACGAGCATCAAGTCAATGATGGGGCATCTGATCTGCGCCGCGGGCGCGGTGGAACTGATCACCTGCCTGCTCATCATGCGTGATGGCATCATCCCCCCGACGATCAACCTCACCGACCCCGATCCAGAACTCGATCTCGATTACGTCCCCAATACCGCCCGGAAGACCGCTGTTGATACCTGCCTGAGCAATTCCTTCGGGTTTGGAGGGCAAAATGACACATTGGTGGTCACGCAGCCTTGAGGAAATTCAGATCTTTTGAAGCCGAATTATGGGGGCTGGCGGTACACTCATTCGGTGGGGTTTTCTTCGGCAATGGGCCGATTTGAGCATCCTCGCCGCCAAGAGCGAGCCGTAGATTGACCCCATGAGAAACGGGGAGTGCATCTTCACATGATTCGAGTCATCCCCACGCTGGTGTTCTTGGCGCTGCCAACCGTGGGATTTGCGCAGCCGGTGTTCGAGCAGTTGTTACCCGGGGTCTGGGGAAATGGACGATACGGTGTGGCTCTCGATCGATTCGATGATCGGTTGCTCATCGGGGCTCCTGGCTTCACCGATGCGGATAATCTCCCCAATTATCCAGAAGAAGGTGCCGTCCACGCACTCATTCGAATCAGTNNTTCCTTCGGCTTTGGCGGGCAAAACGACACACTGGTCGTACAGCGTTCCTGAGCGTTTTTTGGGCCTTTTGGCCTCTCAGATTGTGAGGGCTGGCGGTAGACTCAGTAGTCGACTGTGCGTCGCTGCAGAGCATGGGGGTGGGGCCGTGATATCGACTGAATTTGGAGACTGAGGCAATGGCTCGAATGATGGTGTGGATGGCAACAGCGGCTTTGGCTGCGTCATCGCTCGCCGCGCCGAGCCGCCAGCCAAGTTCTCCGACCGACCGGAAACCCGCCGCGGCCGCGAAGTCACGAGGCCCCGCCGTACCCCTTGAAACCCTCTTTGGACGGGCGGCCGGTGAGCGATTTGGTGCTTCGCTGGGTCTGCGCCCCGAAGGTCTGCTCATCGGAGCCAACCGCGCCGTGGACACTGCGTGGGCCCAAGGTGCCGTGGATGTCTTCCGACAGCGAACGACCGTCGGCGGCATTGTTTGGGATGCAGACAACGTCAATCTACACCCA
>DOVP01000003.1 GCA_003520025.1 Phycisphaerales bacterium | reverse complement strand
CGAGCAGGGCAGTCAAGGTCGATCTGGTGATGATGCCGGCCAGCACGTTGATGCAGAACAAATAACTGTAGAACAGCGTTACCAGTGGGATGGCCAGAAAGATCATTGGATCCCACACATCGATTCGCCATCCCGCGGCGAGGAAGGCGCCAATGGTGAAGATGCCCACCTGAACTGCCACAAAGAGCAATCCTCCGATGTACTTCACGAAGAAGATCGTGGCGCGTCGAGTCGGCCTGCTCATCACCAGTTCGACGGCACCCTCCTTGAGGAAGGAAGGAAAGATCGACGAGGTGGAGATAAGTGCCAGAATCGATGCAGCCCACGCAAGCCAGAGGTTGACGATGAAGGCCGAGTAGATACCGAGATACAACGTTCTGGCAAGCGGAGTACCTGCATGGACGTACTCGCTGTCGACGTGCGAGAGCCCGAAGAAGAGTGATACCCCGGTGTCGTCGAACCCGATCGAAGCGTAGGCCACGATGACCAGCAGATTCAGGCCGAGCACGAGTTTGAACAACTTCTCCGCCTGCAGCGTGAGCCATGATTCCCGCAGGATGGCGAGGATGGCAATCCAGACGCTCATGTGGCGGTTCCCTTGTGTCCACCGGGGGTGCCTGCATCATCATCGCTTGCCAGTTCCAACGCTCGCATGAAGAGGTCTTCAAGTGATTCACGGACTTCGCTGACATCAGTGACGACGCAGCCTGCGGAACGAATGCGGTCAATGACGGGCTGCACATTCTCGGCCGAAGCGCCCGGAAGAATGACCTGTGTCGCTCGACCATCCTGCCTGATCTGCTCATCCGTCCATTCCGGGCCGCTTCCTTCGTAGGAAACGACCCACCGCCGCCGCCCGCTGGTCAGTTCGTCAATGGTGCCCTCAAGCGACACGCGGCCTTTGACGACAACCGCCAGTTGATCGCAGATCGTCTCAAGTTCGCTCAGGATGTGGCTGTTCACCAGGATGCTGCGTCCCTCGTTCCGCAGATGGATGAGCAGATCGCGGATCTCACGGCGGCCTACAGGATCCACACCGTCGGTCGGTTCATCGAGAAGCAGCAGTTCCGGGTCGTGCAGCAGGGCCTGTGCCAGTCCGATGCGTTGCTGCATGCCCTTGGAAAAGGTGCCAACGCGGTGCTTTCGCCAATCGGACATGCCGACGAGGTCGAGCATGGCATCGATTCGCATTCGCCGATTATGTCGCCGCATGCCAGACAACCCGCCATAGAAGTGCAGCGCCTGCTCACCTGTCATGAATGGCGGGAAACGGTGGTGCTCTGGCAGGTATCCGATGCGGCGAAGTGTTGGCTTGTGGCCAATCGGCATCCCGAGCATGGTGCCCGAGATGCGGGAGGCGCGAATGACCGTCATGAGGACCTTGACGAGCGTCGACTTGCCCGCGCCGTTGGGGCCGAGCAGGCAGAAGATCTGGCCCGGATCGACTCGCATCGACACTCCACGCAGCGCCCGAACTTTCTTTCGGAAAGTCTTGTGAACATCATGGATCTCGATGGCGGCGGGCATGTGCGGGGCGATGGTATCACCGACTATCCTTTCGCCATGGCTTCTTCCCGAAGGACATTGGCGAGTTTTGTGAGCGAACTTGAGGCGTGTGGTGAGTTGACCCGCATCAGCGAACCGGTGTCAGCACTCCTTGAAATCGCTGCTCGGGCCGTTGCGGAGTCGATCGCGCCGGCGGCGTGTTCTAGTGACTCGGCCATCCGGTTTGATCCTGATCTTGCGGCGCTCGGCGGGCGAGCGTTGCTCTTCGAGCAGGTCGAAGGCTGCGACTTCCCATTGGCGATCAATCTGTTCGGCTCCTACAGCCGCATCGAGCGTGCGCTGCGATGCGACGAAGACGGACTCGAAGGCTTGGCGTCGAAGGTCGCGGCGTTGACCAGAATGGAACCCCCCGGCGGGCTGCGTGATTTGGTGGCGAAGGGACGGAAGCTCATCCCGCTGCTGAAGGTGCCGCCGAAGACCGTTCGCCGCGGCGTGTGTCAGGAAGTCGTGCGGATGAGCAGCGACGACGCGGTCGATCTGCGGCGGCTTCCCCTGATCAAGTGCTGGCCGCTCGATGGCGATCCGGCCGCGGTCGGCTGGCCCATGGACGCCGAGCAAGCCGGCACGGCCGGAGGTGACGGCCGCTACATCACCCTTGCGGGCATGCACACGATTCACGCGCGAGATCGCGGGAAGGCCAGACCACAGAGCCACAACATCGGCATGTACCGCGCCCAGTTGCTCGGCCCGACGACGCTCGCCATGCACTGGCACATCCATCACGACGGGGCCGCCCACTGGCGAAGTTGGAAGGAAATCGGCGAGCCGATGCCGATTGCCATCTGCTTCGGCGGCGAGCCGGTGCTGCCCTACGCGGCGACCGCGCCGCTGCCACCGGGCGTGAGTGAGTTACTGATGGCGGGTTTCCTTGAAGGGCGGGGCATTCCAATGGTGGCGGCGAAGACGGTGCCGCTTCGAGTGCCAGCCAATTCGGAGATCGTGATCGAAGGGTTCGTTCGCACCGATGCGGGCGCGTGTGGTTGGGATCCGCAAGGGGGCGACCCGCTCGGTCCTGGGGCGGTGCTTGAAGGGCCTTTCGGCGACCACACCGGCTACTACTCGCTGCCCGATCGTTATCCAATCACCGATGTGACTGCGATTACGCACCGCACCAACGCCATCTTCCCCGCGACCGTCGTGGGACCACCGCCGCAGGAGGACAACTGGCTCGGCAAGGCGACCGAGCGGATCTTCCTGCCGCTGCTGCAGACACTCATCCCGGATCTGGTCGATTACGACCTGCCGATGGCGGGCTGCTTCCACAATTGGGCGGTGCTCGGCATTCACAAGTCCTATCCGCTTCAGGCTCGCCGCATCATGCACGCGGTGTGGGGTGCCGGGCAGATGGCGTGGACCAAGTGTGTACTCGTCGTCGATGCGGACGAAGTGAATGTGCACGATCAAGAAGCCGTGCTTCGGGCGATGTTCAAGCATGTGGACTTCGCCCGTGACGTCGAATTGACGCGGGGACCGCTGGACATCCTCGATCACGCCGCAGCACGTCGCGGGGCGGGCGGCAAAATCGGCTTTGATGCCACATCGCACTGGGAGGGCGAGGGCGATGGTGGCGAGCCACAGCTTCGGGATTTCGTCACGATGCCGCAGGCATTCCCCGGTGCGGCGATGCCGGAGTGGGGGGCGGGCCGGTGTGCAATCATCTCAATGCGTGGAAACGTCGAATCGGTGCATGCTGCCTTCGATGGATGGAACGGACTGGTGATGGTGCTCGACGAGGGCATCGACCTTCACAACCGGTTGCATGTGTGGTTCCATCTGCTCGCGGGCTTTGATCCAATGCGAGACGTGTCGGTGCGCGGCGATGTCTGCGTGATCGACGCGAGAACCAAGGATGCCAGTCCAAATGAACTCGAGCCTGTTCGAGCGTGGCCACCTTTTCTTGGCTGGCCCGAGACTTCAGTGGGAGGCGAGTGAACTCGGCCCCTGCCAGCCTTGGTTGGTCTTGACAACTTCCGGGGGTTTGAGAAAGAAGTAGTACAGATGTCCTTCGTTCTTCTGTTGTCCGGCCAGCAGTTCGGCCATTGGTCCAGCGCCGAGGTAGAGATCGGCCCGTCCGGGTGCGCGAATAGCACCGCCGGTGTCTTGGTCAAACATGAACTGGCTGAACGGGTCCGGATCACCCGCAAAGCGGGCGGCGGTCGTATCAACAAGCACGACTCCGCCACGTGGGAAGATCTGCTTGTCGGTGGCGACCGAACGTCGTGACGTAACGGGAAATCCGAGTGAGCCGGCAGGCCAGGAGCCACCGTCGTACTCCTGGAAGAACACAAACGATTCATTGGCATGCATGGCATCTTTGACTGCGGCGGGATGCGTTCGCCAGAGGCGTCGAATCTTCTGAAGGCTGGCTTCGCCCTCGGAGATCAAACCGCGGTCGGTCAGCGTCTTGCCGAGACTGGCGTAGGGACGGTCGGTTTTCCCGGCATATCCGAGGTACATCGTGCTGCCGTCATCCATGAGGAGTTTGGCCGATCCGTTGATGTGCACGATGTAGGCGTCGAGCGGGTTCTCAAGCCAGACGACTTCGGTGCCATCGAGCATGCCGGTGCGTTCGATCTCGCCGCGGGAAGGCCATGGGTCAATTCCACCGTCCGCTCGGCGGCGTCCGAGCGGCTCACCCGATTTCGGATGCGTGATCAGATCGGCGGGTCTGCCGTAGAGCGGTGATTCGAAACCGGTGTGTCGCGTGCGGCTGGCGCGGAAGGTGGGGGAGCAGTAGGCGGTGAACAGCACCGTTCCGTCATCGTCGCAGCCGATTGACTCGTAGACATCAAATCGGCGAAGCAGGTCGCCGCGAAAGGCCTCTACATTTGGCGACGTCTCGCACAAGTCTCGGAATGCCACGACGCT
Source organism: Phycisphaerales bacterium (assembly GCA_003520025.1). Lineage (GTDB taxonomy): Bacteria > Planctomycetota > Phycisphaerae > Phycisphaerales > SM1A02 > UBA12567. The sequence goes on along the minus strand of DOVP01000003.1, from coordinate 960 downwards.
GGCGCGGGCCTGATCGTGATCGATGTCGCAGCACGGAAACCACTGCAGCGTCGACGGCTTGTCGAACCACGCGATCGACTCGTCGGCCGCATCTCGCAGGAAGAGATCCTTGTCCTCCCACGCCCGATCAATGGCCGTGATCCGCTGCGGATCGATGACCCGCCGCAGCGGCGATTGTCCGGCAGGGAGCGGTCTGGCGTACTTCGTGCCGTGGGTCGTGGCCGGGGTTTCAACCTGCTGTTGCTGGCAGCCGATGGCGGCGAGAGAGGCGACGAGCAGGGTTCCGAATCGGGCTTTCATGGTCATGGTCCGGACTCCATTCCGGGGCTTGGGCCGAAGGGCGAAGTGGGGTGGCCGTACCACATTGCATCGACCGGATGAGCACTTCCGGCACAGCACAGGGCTGCAAAAAAACGACTTCAGATCTCAGCGGAGGGTACACTGCCAGCAGGCAATGCGACCCGGAGACCCCTCCCCCGGAGACCCCTCCCATGACTGACACACCTATCGACACGGTCCTGCTGGCCTTCGGACTGCCCCACGGCGGGGAGTGGGTCGTCATTTTGATCATCGGCCTGCTGATCTTCGGAAGGCGGCTTCCCGAGGTTGGCCGCAGCATCGGAAAGAGCATTGTCGAATTCAAACGTGGCGTGAAGGGTATTCACGAGGAAATCGACGACGAGTCTTCGCGTCCGGCCGTAGACGAGCCCGCACAGTTGACCGATGAGGCAGAGAAGCGGGTCGAATCCACGCCGGCGGTCGAGGAGATGCCGTCTCGCCACGATGAGGCCGGTTCCTGAGCCTCGCTCATATACTGCGTCGTTCCCCGGGCGATTAGTTCAGTTGGCTAGAACGCACGGATCACACCCGTGAGGTCACAGGTTCGAGTCCTGTATCGCCCACTCGTCCGCGGCGGTCGGAGCCTTCGGCTCCACCGCCGCTTCCTCGTGGTCGATGGTG
>DOVP01000073.1 GCA_003520025.1 Phycisphaerales bacterium | reverse complement strand
GTCGTCGGTGTCACCGCCGATGGCACAAAGGCCATTGTTGGAAATACGGGCGACTCCGAGATCGCGATCATCGATCTCTCCAGCGGCATGCTGCTGCACACGATCACAGATGCTCCCTTCACTATGTCCTTCACCGTGGCGCCCGAATCCGGTTCCGTCGCGCTGGACTTCAGTCGCTTCGCCGTCATCGGCAGTCAGACCATCGTGCATCCATCCTCCGGAACCGACGAAATCCTCTTCATCGACATCGCTTCCGGCAGTGTGACGCGTGTTCCCTGCACCAACTGGCCGCGAGGCATCGCCGTCTCCGAGGACGAAACGATCGCGATCGTCACGCACTACATAGAACCGACCATCAGCCTGATTGATGTCGCCACCTCAACGATCAGTTCAACAATCAACATCGGAAGCAATTGCCAAGGAGCCGTTGCCCTTTCTCCTGGAAATGACAAGGCTGTGATTGCCGTGCAGAACAATTGTCGTGTGGTCAATCTAGATACCGGCACTGTCTCCGGTGACCTGTCAACCGCTACGGTCTACTCAATGTTCACCACGCATGACGGACAATCCGTCGTGTGCTCGGGATATCGTGGGTCGATCATCGACCTCGGTTCCGAATCTGTCGTCGCCAACGTGAACAACACGGTGTCCGCTCCGGTTGCCGCGATCTCCCCCATCGAGCCCCTGGCGATCATGGCGGCCAACACCTTCGGCGAGGATCTGGTTATCTCGAACACCGACGGCGCGGCCGGTCACCTCATCGAGGTACTTCTCAGCGGGCCTGCATACGAGGGCGACAAGTGCCGCAGCGTCGCTGCGCATGAGGCAAGCGATACGGTCCTGACTGTCAACCTCTTTAGCCGCAACGCCGAGATCATCGATGCCGCAACCGGCGATACGCTGGCGATTGCAGAGACCGGAAGACGGCCCTCGAAAGTCGCCATCTCCCCCGATGGAACAAGGGCGGTGATCGCGAACCTCGACTCGACCTTCGCCACCGTGATCGACCTGCTCACCTTTGCCGTCACCGAAGTGCCCATCTCCCGACGCGGAAGCCGCGTGGCCATCTCGCCCGATGGTGTCTGGGCCTACGTCGCGGTCGTGGCCGACGGCGATGGCGTGTGGCGGATCGATCTGGATTCACTTGAGGCGGTGGGCGGAAAACTGTCCACGGGGAACATGGGCTCGGTCGGCTACGCCTATTCGCAGCCCAGCGGCATGGTCCTGAGCAACGACGGGGCGCGCCTCGTGACCTGTGACAGTTTCGACGACACGATCACGATCGTCGATACCGCCACGTGGAGCGTGGAGGCCGTTGTCCCGGTCGGTGATTTCCCCACCATGGCATCCTTCTCAGCGAACAACGACACACTCTTTGTCTCGCTGCGGAGCGCCGATGCCGTGACGATTGTCGACCTCACCGGTTCACCGGTGGTCACAGCGACCGTCCCTGTGGGCGATTCTCCGGGTGAAACCGCAGTGTCGGCGGACGGCGGCATGCTCTTCGTCCTGAACACCGGTGAACAGTCGCTGGGCGTAATCGACATCGCCGCGGGGGTGATGATCGACGAGGTCCCCATGCCACTGCCGCCAATCGGCATCTCGGTGCGGAACAACTGCGTGATGATCGGCACCGGCACCTCGAGCACCTCTGCTGGAGGAAGTGGCTACTCAAGTTCACAGGACGGAACGCTGGTACTCGTCGATGCGGCGACTCATGCGATCGTGGCCGAGGTGCCCACGGGGGTGGTGGCCTCGCAACTGGCAGTAGATGGCGATCTTGGCGCGATTGCCTCACCGGGCGGAGATGGTGTGGTTCTGCTACAGACCACACCGCCCTGTCCGGAGGATGTCAATGCAGACGGATTGGTCGGAGTTGACGACATCCTCGCCCTGATCGCCGGCTGGGGAACCAGCGAGCCGGATGTGAACGGCGATGGTGTCGTCACCACCGATGACCTGCTTGCCGTACTCGGCGCATGGGGGCCGTGCGAATAATCGCATCCCCCTCAGACGAGCGTCTCTCGCCCCCTCCCGCATAAGCAACATGCCTCGCATTCCTACTTCTTAGAAATGCTCTTCTTGAATCGATCTGTTGCGTCAATTCTGATTTGCTTCGACTCGATCGGCATGGACAACTGCGGCGCCCCCTTTGAGAAGTCCAGTTTCTTCAGATCTATAACCTGCATCGTCGTGTTGTCATACGACTTGTAATACAACTCGCGATTCTTCAGATCCTTGAAGACTGTCCACTGCGTGGATTCCACACCTTCGTCTTCGCCACCCTTGGCGCCGCGAACAGCGCCCTTGGGAATATCTGCATTATTGATGATGTGCCCTGCCAATACGACCGCTTCGTCTGCCGTGTCAACAGGGAGAGCATTTTTCACCAGAAAGGACATCTTGACGAATCTTGATGGTGGTGAGAAATCTCCCGGAATCCCGATGGAACCGGCGCCCTGGCCAACGGCTGAATACTCGACACCGCTGATCACCACGGGCGATGGAGCATATGGCGTCATGTTCATATAATTCTTGAGGTTGATCAGTTGCCACGAGAATTCAGGAGAGTTCGTCAGGATGCCGGGCGCATTGTCATACACTTTGACCTTGCCAGCTACCCATTCCACAACGAGGCTCTTCCCGGAGGCATCGGTCACGATGAGATGCAGAGGAAATATCACGTCTTTGAAAGGCCCAAATGATTCCTCAGAGCCGTACAC
>DOVP01000041.1 GCA_003520025.1 Phycisphaerales bacterium | reverse complement strand
GATATCGTGGCCCGGTTGATTTCCGCAGCGTCTCTTCCCCCCACGCCACCGCCGGTGGTCGAGAAACCAGTGACTTCCGCGTTGTCGCCTATCGATGTGAAGGTCAGATCAGGCGATACTCTGACCGCCATCGCTGCCCGAACACTCGGTGATGGAGATGAGTGGCACCGATTCGTCATCGCGAACCCCGGCATCGACGCGAATCACCTTCGGGTCGGGCAGATACTGAAGATCCCTGCCAGGATTCCTGCCAGAGCCACCGTGACCACCGTGAGGCAAGCATCGCCTTCAGCGCGTGTTCCAACCACAGGCCGTACACACCGAATCGGCGAGGGCGACACCCTGACCTCGATTGCCTCGGACTACTACGGTGATTCGCAGCGGTGGAGCGAGATCTTCGAAGCCAACCGCACCGCTCTTGGCGGCAATCCGGACCGCCTTCGTGTGAATGTGGTGCTGGTTATTCCGTGAATGAGTCGAGTGTCGCTTGCGTGACGCTTGGCGAGGAGTGGGTGTTGGTAATCAGTCGCCTTGGCGGCGCATCATCTCCAGATTCCCTCGCATTCGCTCCGCACTCAGGCTGCCGATGACAACGCTGGAAATGAGTGGGGCGATGGGGGCATCATGCAGAACAAACCGAAGCGCGGCTTCTGGCGAGAGGTGGCCGCTGCCGAGCACCTTCTTGAGCAACACACCGATACCCGCCTCGGCGGCCTGTGTGATGACGGTTTCGTGCGAGCGGTCTTCGATGGTGTACTCGCACATCAGGACGTCGGCCCAGTCCATCGCCGCTCGGGCACCTTCGGGGGTCTTGCCGGAGAAGCCGATGGTGCGAGCGAGCCCCTGCTGCCGCATCTGCTCAAGCGTTTCGACGAGATCGGTCTCCTGCTGAATGTCCAGATCTCGCCCGTCCGAGTGAACTAGCAGGATATCGACGTGGTCGGTGCGGAGCCTTTGAAGGCTCTGATGCAGGTTGGCCCGCGCGGCATCGCCGGTGAAGTCGTGCCGGCTCTTCCCGTCTTCGAAGGTCTCCCCGACCTTTGTGCACAGCACGACGTCATCGCGCCGCCCGGCCAGGGCGATGCCCAGCCTCGCTTCGGCCAGCCCGTAGGCCGGTGCCGTATCAACGAGCGTAATACCCAGATCGAGCATGCCGAGCGCGATGGCGACGGCTTCCTCTTCGCTGGGCAACTCAAAGGCCTCCGGGAACTTCACCGAGGTGTTGCGACCGATCTTGACCGTGCCCCAGCCGATGTGCGAGACGCTCAGGCTGGTATGTCCGAGTGGACGCTGGTCCATTGCTCGACCTCCCTCCAAGGTGGCGTGGCTGCAGTGGGCCGTTCATACTGCTTGGGAACATTCGTCGGTTCGGCGCCGGCTCGAATCCTGCCAGCGAGATCATCGGCGAGGATCGGCGCAAGCGCCATCTTCGTGGGCCATCCAGTCAGCATGCAGCCCTCCTCCAAGACGGCAGGCGTATCGGGGCGGCCCCCGTCGTCAGTGGAGCGCTCTGCCCGTGGTGCTTCGTAGGTTGCCCATTCGATGCCTGAGAGCTCAAGCGATGGGAGGGCTGTTGCCACCGCCGCTGTAGCCCGTTCGATCGTGGCGGTCGAACTTTCCGTCGCGCCCCATTCAGCCACCTCGCCGCCGATCTGCCAGATGCGTCCATCGGAATCGTCCGCCACAGTTGTGATCGTAAGCCAGGGCTTGGTCCCACGGATGCAGTGGCCGTTCAGCACCGGCAGATCGCCGCGGGCCAGCACCATCTGCAGTGGCCGCGTCTGCATCCGGCCGGGCGTGAGGCCAGCGAGTTCACGGAGTGCTTCGTTGCCGCTTCCGGAGAGCAGGCACAGGTGGCGGCACGTGATGTCGATTGGTCCGGCAGAAGTGTCTACTCGAACGCTGGTTCCATCATCGCTGGAATCGATACCGCTGACACAGCCCAACATCATCCGATCGTGGTGCATTGCCCCGAGCACCGACATCAAATGCTCCGGCTCAAGTACCGGCTCGGCCACCCGCAGCACGCGGCCACGAACTCCGGAAAGGGCTTGTGGGATGCTGTTGCTGGGCCACGCTTCCGGCGCGCTTTGAAGGGTCAGTTTCGCCCCGAGCAGCCCAACCATCGAAGCAGCCGATCCGGTCGACCAGATCGCGCACGCCTGAGCCCGCATGGTGACGGCCGAGAGGTTGGGTTCGGCGTCACCGTCAAGCATTGCCCGCCATCGATCCGGCATCGCACTGACCGCCTTGGCCGCCTCACCGACGGATCCCCCAAGCGCATATTTCAGTCCACCATGGACGATCCCTTGGCTCCACACTGTTTGACCATGTCCAAGGGCAGTCTGCTCGATCAGCCACGCATGAACGCCCCGCTGATGCAATGCGTCGAGCGTGAGCAGGCCGGCTATCCCGCCGCCGACAACCAGCGCATCGAGTTCAAAGTGCGTATCTGCCATGGGACGCCATGGTCCGCCGCCGGACTTGGTGCGTCAAGCAGGGTAGCCCCTCGGGCTTGGTAGAATGAGTGTTTCTCAAAGTGGGAGCAGCGACGCGATGAGGCATACGGCAGTACTGATTCCAGGTGATGGCATCGGTCCAGAGGTGTCAAATGCGGCGAGGTTCGTGCTGGGGGAGGCTGGAGCGGACATTGAATGGGTTGTTCGGCAGGCTGGGGTGGCGGCAGTTGAGCAAGGCGATTCAGAGACGTTGCCCAGCGATACCGTCGAGGCGGTACAGCAGCACCGTGTTGCGCTCAAGGGACCATGCACCACGCCGATCGGGGAGGGGTTCACATCGGTCAACGTGGCACTTCGCAAGCGGTTGAACCTGTTCGGGGCGGTGCGGCCGGTGCGGAGTTTGGACGGTGTGCCGACGCGTTTCAGTGAACCGGGCGTTGATATTGTGATCGTTCGTGAGAATACCGAGGGGCTCTATGCCGGCATTGAAAATGAGGTGACACCCGGCGTCGTGACGAGCCTGAAGGTGGTGACCGAGGAGGCAAGCCGCCGCATTGCCCGCTTTGCGCTCGATTACGCCGTGAGCCGCGGCCGCCGCAAGGTGACGGTGCTGCACAAGGCCAACATCATGAAACTCGGTGACGGACTGTTCCTCGCGTGTTGCCGCGATGAGGCGGCGAGATATGAGGGCCGGGTCGAGTACGAAGAACGCATCATCGATGCAGGCAGCATGGGGCTTGTGCAGCATCCCGAGGACTTCGATGTGCTGCTGTGTGAAAATCTCTACGGTGATGTGATGAGCGATCTGTGCGCTGGTCTCGTGGGGGGGCTTGGCGTGACGCCGGGCGCCAACTTCGGGAGCGATCACTTCGCCGTTTTCGAGGCCGTGCATGGTTCGGCGCCTGATATTGCAGGGCAAGGAGTTGCCAATCCGCTGGCACTCATCATGAGTGGGGTGATGATGTTGCGGCATCTGGCGGCCTCCACTGGCGACGCCGGCTGCGAGCAGGTAGCTGATCGCATCCGAAACGCCTACAACGCGGCGCTCATGCAGGGTGAGAAGACACGCGACCTTGGCGGAACGCTCGGGACCCGCCAGTTCGCAGAGGCCGTTGTCAGACACATGAGTGTGGAGGTGTGAGGTGAGTACAAGCAACTGGGAACTTCCCGGCAGCAGAGGGCTTCCGATTCGAGGCACGACGCATCTGCCCGAGGGCGATCCACGGGGCACCATCGTCATTGTGCACGGATATCTCGGATACAAGGACTACGGGATGTTCCCCTGGCTTGCCACGCGGCTCTGTGAGCAAGGGCATGTCGTGCATCGCATCAATCTCTCTCACAGCGGGATGGATCACGGGCACGGCCAGTTCAACGAGCAGGCCGTTGAGCAGGACACTTGGACGTGCGGGGTCGAGGATATTCGTCTCGTATTGCAGGCCATCAGCAGCGGCCGCCTTGCCGGGCAGGGCCGCGGCGTCGTACTCATCGGACACAGTCGTGGGGGGTCGACGTGCCTTCTCGCAGTCGGCCGGCACGATGGAGACGCCGACTTTGAGTCGGTGGTCGGCATTGTGTCGATGAGCGGTCCGGCCTCACTCGGGCGGCTGAGCGACGAGGCCAAGCAGACTTTGCTCAGTGGCGGCCGAGTCGAGATGGCCTCCTCGCGAACAGGCCAAACCTTGCACGTCGGGCAGGCGTGGCTTCAAGAGCAACTTGACGACCCCGAGGGGCACGACCTTCCGGTGCAAGTGAGCCACATTTCACGGCCGATCGGCCTCATTCACGGCGCCGAAGACCCAACCGTCGACCCAAGCGACGCGGTGACGATCGCTCAAGCCAATCCATCACGATCCATGGTGCGGCTGATCGAGAATGGCGACCACGTCTTCAATACATCGAATCCCTTTGATCCTGACGCCGAACCATCGCTCCAACTGGCCGAGGTCGCGGTGACAGCGGGCGAGTGGATTGATTCCTGGGTTGCTTAGCGAAAGGGGAGTCAGGCTCCGGCGGCCGACTCGGCTCTCTGCATGGCCGTCTCCACAATCGGCAGTTCCTCCTCGAGTTCCGGCTCCTGGCGCTCGGTATCCGCTCTTGCCGTTGCGGCCTTGCTGATCCGTCCATCCTCGCCGACCTCGTCGACTCGCACCGTGACTCGTTTGGACACGCCTCGCTCGGGTTGCGTGACGCCGTAGAGACGATCGCACTCGAGCATCGTTTGCTTGTTGTGGGTGATGACGATGAAGTGGCTGCGGCCGAGGAACTGGTCGATGGTAGCGCAGAATCGTCCGACATTGGTGTCGTCCAAGGCCGCGTCGACTTCGTCA
>DOVP01000272.1:7145-8668 GCA_003520025.1 Phycisphaerales bacterium | reverse complement strand
TCCGTTGTGCTCGAACACGAAGGCGACCCCGTCACCGCTGGCGTTTCCATCGCGATTTGGGGCACCCACCACCATGACATCGCCTTCAAGGGCGATCGCGTCGCCAAATCCGTCGAAGTTGCCAGGGACATCGGGAGCAAATCGCTCAACCTGATCCCAACTGGCGCCGTTCCAAGAGAAGGTCCATACCTGCCCGGTCCACGAACTGTAGTCCCAATCGTAATAGTCGCCACCGATCGCGAGCGAATCGCCATCGACCGCAATCGATCGGCCGAAGTCATCCACACTGTCATCGAAGGCTCCGGTTGTGTCGTACCAGCCTTCCAGCGCGCCGCTGCTAGCCCACAGGCCACTCGTGGAGTTGCGGCGGAAGGTCTCGACGATGCCCGGCGAGTGTTCTTCAGGCCCGCCCTCGGCATGCCAGACCAAAATGGTGTCACCATCGATCTTGACTTCGGCTCCAAAGTAGTCGTATGCCTCAGGCGTGTTCACCGCCTCGCCGCTGAGCGACTGAAGGTGGGTCCATGAGCCTTCGTTCAGTTCCCATACCTCGACTTCCCCGGCCCGCTCACCGAGGGTGCCGTCGTAGGGAACGCCGACGACAGCGATCGAGCCATCGACATCCACTGCGTAGCCGTACATCTGATAGGAATGTGGGCTTGAGTGGGTCAGTTCGAAATCGGGAGAACCAGCGGCGACGGGAGCGGCCACGACGCACGCGGCAATGAGGGAGAAAATATGGGGTGTTGCGGACATGACAGGGCTCCTTCGGGCTACCCCATGTATGGCCGTAATGGGTCTGTGTGTGCTGTATTTAGGGGGGATTCAGAGTCCTGTAGCGAGCCGCACCCGCTCTAGAAGGTCCCCAGCGGCATCCTTGGTCGCCGCCTCCACGATGATCCGGGCAATCGGCTCGGTATTGCTCGGCCGCAGGTGGGCCCAGCCCTCAGGCAGATCGACGCGAAGCCCGTCGCAGTCGTCGATCTTCGCCTCGCAGAAGGCCGCTCGCATCGCCGCAAGAGCCGGGTCGAGATCGGCTCGATCGACCAGTTTGAGTTTTTCCTTGATGATGACGTAGCGGGGTATCTCATCCACCAACGCCGAGAGCGTCTTGCCTTCTCGCCGCATGAGGTCGAGTACGAGTGCCATGCCGGAAAGGCTGTCTCTGACGAAGGTGATCGCGGGCAGGATGATGCCTCCGTTGCCCTCGCCCCCGGCGATTGCATTGTGTTCACGCATAACCGCGGCCACATTGGCCTCACCGACGGCGCTGCGGTACACCGTTGCCCCGAACCTCTCTGCAACGTCATCAATCATGCGGCTGGTCGAAAGGTTGGTGACAAGGTTGGCACCGGGGTGCTCGAGCAGTACCCGCCACGCAGCCAGAGCGAGCGTGTACTCCTCGCCGATGTAGTGACCCTGCTCATCCACGAGCGCGAGTCGATCGGCATCGGGGTCCTGCGCGCAGCCGATGTCGGCGGCGTGCTCGCGGACCGCTTCGCACAGACCCGTCAGGTTCTCAC
>DOVP01000272.1:0-6773 GCA_003520025.1 Phycisphaerales bacterium | reverse complement strand
GTCAGGTCACACCCATATGCGTCGAGTAGTGAGTGTCCGCCAGCAGTGCCAGCACCATTGACCGAATCGAGCACGACCGTGAAATTTCGCTCGCGAAGCGGCATCGGATCGATCAGTCCGAGCACCTTCGAAATATGGGTGTCGGTGCCTCGAAGTTCGGTCGTGATCGACTCAGACGAGGCCGTGGTTTCAACTTCGTCGCTTCCGCGGAAGGTGGCAACGATCTCGGCGGCAAGTTCCGATGACGGGGCCGTGCCGTGGTGATCAAGAAGTTTCAGCCCATTCCATGGCGTCGGGTTATGAGAGGCGGTGATGACGACGCCTCCCGCTGCGCCTGTGGTGCCGATCATCACGCCGACGGTCGGCGTCGCGACGACGCCGAGGTCAATGACCCTGCACCCCACCGCCGCGAGTCCCGCGGCCGCTGCAGCGGCAAGTTCAGGACCAGACGGGCGGCTGTCCCGGCCAAGGCAGACAGCTGGAATGGTCTCGGCGCCAGAAACCAGATGGCTGCCCCAGCACGCAGCAAACCTGCGAGCGACCTCCGGCGTCATCGTCTTGCCGACGATGCCGCGGGCACCCGACACTCCGAGCATGAATGGCGCATCGGTCATTGCGTGAGTTCCATTGTGCAGGTCGCTTCGCATCCAGTGGCTTCGGTCACGGAGATCTGCAGTCCGGTCAGCCCAGAAGGAAGGTCCGGGCGAATCGTCGTGGCAATGTGCATGGCGACATGCTCTGCGGTGGGGTTGAGAGTGTCAAAAGGTGGTGTGCCGTTGAGGTCCGCACCACGAAACGGCGAGATGGCCGCATCGAGCAGGCCCTCCAGCAGATGAAAATCGCATAGCAGTCCGTCATTGTCAAGCGTCGGCCCCGTCACCGTCAACCGAACACGCCAGTCGTGGGAATGCGGCGTTTCCAAAACACCTCGCATCACAATGGCATGAGTGGCAGTGAAGGTGCGCTGGGTCTGGAGGCAGTACATGGGCAACGCAGGATATCACCCACATGGCGACTGCCACCCTTGGCTCGAGTTCCATACTCTCCTGTTCAACTGATCGCCCCCTCTGGCGGCGAAGCCGCGTCATTCCGCCCACGCAACTCGCCGCGGCATCGCCGAACCGACGAATCGCATCTCAGGAACATCTTCCATGTCAAGATCGGTGCCAGTCACGTTGTCGGCGGATACGACCAGATCAATGGTGGCGTGCGTAAGCCACCGACCGTCGCGGAAGGTCAGCCGAAAGGGCGATCGTGGAATGATCTGACCAGAAACATCCTGAGTCACGCCATCCAACATCGACCAACTGTCCACGCCGTCCTCCCAGCGAATCGTCTCCGTAAAAGGATCCCAGCGAATCGTCGTCCAGATCCCGTTGGCGGATTGGATCGAAAGGTAGTTGGACTCAAGAACACCTCCGCCTGGTCCGGTCGGCAGTGGGAGAAAATCCACACCGCCGCGAATCATCATCTGCGCCCGCTCGACGATGAGTCGGCCAGCGACACTGGCCGACACCCGCTCAGCAGTTCGGCGGTAGGTCTCGAAGCTGGCCCGCAATGCCATCATCGTCGCCGTCAACAGCACGACACTGATGGCCAGCGCGATGAGAATCTCGATGATCGAAAAGGCCCGTACGCTCCGCCGTTTCACCACAAACCTCCCTCATACCAACTGGGCGACTCGGGACTGGCCGTCAATGGCCAAGGAATGCCATCGGGAAGTTTGGCCGCTTCGTCATATCGAATCGTGATCTGGCCGAAGCCGCCAAAGCCAGGATCATTGACATCCACCCCCTCGGCGTCGCCATCCTCCGGGCCGAAGTAGCCGAGAGTCGTGTTGAAAGCGTCGGGCGTGCCGCCGTAATAGAGTGGACCCTGCGTCTCGGTCGGGCGGAAGGTGGTCATGAGTGTGCCGTGCACATCGGCCGAACCACGCACGTCAATCAGACCGGTCACGATGGTGCCGCTGAGTTTGACCTTGGTGGTGGTATCGCTGTCGAAGTTGCCCACATCGACCGACCAGCCGGGCAGCATCATGCTGGTCTTCGCCATCTCTTCGCGATCCGCTTCGGGCATTGCGAGCAGGATGCCCTGCAAGACGGCGGCATCGGGCTCGGCCAGCAGATCCGCGTCCTCGGGATCGATGAAGAAGCGTGAGTTCCCAGTGAGTTGCACCTTATTTCGCCAGTGCGTGTATTCGAGTGGGCGATCCCCGGCGAGTGTGCCGAGGAACGTGCAGCCATCGAAACGAAGGTTATTTGAGAAGGGGGTCGTGTCCGAGTACGTCATTCCATTGATATCAACGGTCATCTCCGGGAACCGCAGTTGCGGCACATTGCCCGGGCCGAACTCCCGGGCTCCGACGTAGTTCCAGTCGACATTCGTGCAATCCTCGGTCGTCTCAATCCAAGCAACCCCAATGAAGTAGCAGTCCACGAAGAGCGCATTGGTTCCCATTGGAATCTTGACATCGCCGAAGATCATGTTTCGATAGACCTGCCGATCAAATAGGTCATAGGATCCAGAGGAACCCCAGGGAACGGATTCCGGATCTGTTGTTTCTCCGCTCCAACCGCCGTTACCGGCTACCTGCGACACGAAGGAACTGGCGAGATTGGCCTTGTCCTCGTACCAAGTCGTTGAGTTGAGAAACATCTCGCTGGTCAATGAAACGAGTTCTGGCTCGGCAACATTGAAACTTGCGGGCGGATGTATCTGATCGGTACGAACTACGCCTTCGGCACGCGACTGCCAAGAAGCGGACCGCGCCGACTCCCAGTCCGTCGAATCCACAGCAAAGCTCATGTGTCCGCGGATCTTGGCGTAGCGGTCCCTCGCATCGAGCACACCGTCATTCAAGCCCATGGCCGTATCGAGCCCATCAATCACACCATCGCCGTTGCGATCGGGATCGGCCGCATCCAACATTGCGGCAAGGTCATTGTCGGCGTCAAACTCGTCTGTGAGCACGCCATATCCAGCGGTCTGTGCCATGTCAGAGTCGTACACAACGAGATCATCGTCGTCGACATCAAAGACTCCCAGAAAGAGATCGAAGTCATCCACGTACTGATCACCGTCATGATCCTGAAGACTCGGATTGCTCGCAAGCGCCTCACCTTCACCGGCATGCCCCGGTCGAAGACGCCCATCGCCGTCGGCATCACCCGACTCGACAAGCGCATGAAAGGCATCAAGCAGTGGATCCAGTGTGGTCGAATCGAGATCATAGAAATCACTCCGCAGCACGATTGGATCACCGTTATCGGGCGTCAACTCACCTGCGACTGTCCCGTACAACGCGCCGACCGGCCCGTCCACGAGCACGTTCTTTCCGATCATGATGCGACTCTGCCCGATGAGGGCGTACTCGATGCGTTTCTCGAGCAGGAAGTCCATCTGCACGAGTCGCTGCACACCGTCGTCGATACCGCGGCTGGTCACCCGCACGCCACTGCCATCGGCCAGCATCTCGTACTTGAGTTGGAACCACGGCGGATTGGCCCCATCGTGAACAGCGACTCCTTGCGAGTACACGATGCCACTGACTTCATCCAATGAAGCATCGACAGAAATTCCGTTCTCCAAAACCGTGCCATGATCGTCATGCCACAGATGTGCGTCGTAGACAGCGTGCATCAGACCGATTCCACTGGCCGCCGAAACGGTGTATCCATCCACCGGCTGCGTGTCGACTGTGCCATCGGCCGCCACCCAGGTCCCCTGCCACAGTCGGTCACCAAAGCCGCCTTCCAGATCTCCGGCCTCGACTACGAATCGCGAAGATTCTCGGCGGAGCCGCCACGCCGCAGTACGCAGCCCGCTCTCAGCCGCGCTCAGGCTGCGCGATACTCGGATGGCTGACTCAGCACTTCGGACATTGCCCTCAGACACGATGGCCATCACAGCCGTGAGTGAGGCTACGAGCGCCATGAAGATCATCGCAAGCACCGAAGTGACGCCGCGAGGGGGTGTACTGCGGCAGCTCATTGGACATGCACCCACGTGACGCTCGTGACGAGTTCACCCGGATCATCCGACTGATCGAGCCAGTACACATCCACCTTCACACGGACCGCTTCGGAGGTTCCATCCCCCACGACCGTCGCCAGATCGGTCGGATCGACCGACTGTACTTCGACAACCTGCCGCCACTGATCCATGTCGGGGATGACCTGCCCGGCTGAATCAATCGGCCCGGTGCCGGCCCAGCCCGATACATCGAGTCCGTCATAGTCATCCATGTCGTCCCAGTCGGTCAGCGCCACCTCGCCCGACTCGGCACCCCACGTATCGGTGCCCGTCACCGGATCCGCCACCGAAATCACCATGGTCCGCTCGCGAATCTCCCCGCCAAGCCGGGCTCCCTGCGCGGCCTGATCGCCCCAGTCGTTCTGCCTGGTGAAAGACTCATTGGCCGCCAGCATCGCCAGCATCGCTGTAGCGACGATGATGATGGCAAGTCCGGTCTCCACCAGTGTGAAGCCTCGCCGCACGCCCACATTGGATCGACGCTGCGTCATCCCGATACCAACGAACTCATCTTGAAGATCGGCAAGATGATGGCCATGGCAATGAAGCCAACGATTGAACCCATGATGACGATCAGGATTGGCTCGATCATGCTGGTCATGGTCTTGATCGCATCACGCAGCGCTCGCTGGTAGAACTCAGCCACTTCCTCAAGCACTTCGCCAAGCCGCCCCGACTCCTCGCCAGCGGCGACCATTTGAACGACCGAACTGGGCAAGAGCGGGGAGCCGTCCAGTTCCTCGTGGAGCTTGCGACCTTCTCGCACCGCCGACTGCACTCGCTTCCATAGGTTTTTGTAGAGTCGGTTGCCGGAAATGTCTCCCGTCACGCCGACGGCATCGAGTACAGGCACGCCGGCATTGAGTAGTTCGCCCATCGTTTGAAGCGAACGGCTGACGTACAGCGCCCGGAACATGCCCTTGAAGAGCGGCGCCGTGAGTTTGAGTCGATCAAACCACAATTGCCCTACGTTGGTCTTCAGGGTTGCGAGCAAACCGATGATGGCGAGTACCGCCATCCCGACCAACAGTATCCAGTTGTTCACCATCCACTCGGACAGGCCCAACAACATCTTGGTCGGCGCGGGCAAAATTTCCTCCTTGCCTGCAAATACAGTGGCAAACCGAGGCAGCACAAACGTCAGAAGAAAGACCGTGACACCAATGGCCATCGTGGCAATCATGCCCGGATAGACACTGGCGCCCACTACCATCTTGCGGGTTTCGAGTTGCTGCGCAATGAACGCTGCAATGCGATCGAGCATCTTGGCAAAGGAGCCGGACATCTCCGAGGCCTTCACCATGTTGACATAGAGTGGGTTGAAGAGTTTCGGATACCGCGAAATCGCCTCAGAAAAGGATTTGCCGGCCTCGATGTCCGCTCTAATCTGCAGGATGATGCGGCGGAACCGGGCGTTCTTGACTTGATCGGCGATGCCGTCGAGTGCCATCCGAAGATTAATGCCCGCTCGCACCATCACGGCGAGTTGCACGGTGAAGTCGAGTACATCTTTCTGACTTGGTCCGCTGCCGGCATTCAGAACTTCAACCATCCGCTTCCAGTTCACTCGCTGCTCAACAATCGGAATGAGCTTGAGAACGTGGTGGCCCTGCTGCCGAAGTGACACCGCCGCCCCGGATGCCGTATCGGCGGCGATCTGCCCCGACTCGATGCGGCCGTGTGCGTTGCGGACTTCCCAGCGGTAGTTCGGCATCGACTTTGATCAGGCTGCGATCGCCTGCTCCATGGCTGTGGGGTGGGACGCTCGCGCTATGGCATCCTCGCGAGTAATCAATCCGTTGAAGCAAAGTTCGGCAATGGAGGAATCGAGCGTTGTCATCCCAAGGCTGCGGCTGGTCTCGATGACGTTGGGAATCTCGAAAGTACGGTTCTCGCGGATCAGGTTTCGCACGGCTGGCGTACAAAGCAAGATCTCGACTGCTGGCACCATGCCTGCAGCGTCGGCTCTGGGGAAGAGTACTTGCGAAACAACCGCCTGCAGCGTATTGCCGAGCATCGAGCGAATCTGGTTCTGCTGGGTCGCCGGATACATGTCGATGATCCGCTCCACAGTCTGGCTGGCGCTGACTGTGTGCAGGGTGGAGAGCACAAGATGTCCGGTCTCGGCCGCGCTCATGGCGAGCGCAGTCGTTTCAAGATCACGCATTTCGCCGACTAGGATGATGTCTGGATCCTGCCGCAGCGCGTGCTTCAAGCCGGAGGTAAAGTCGGGCATGTCATCACCGAGCTCCCGCTGCTCGATAAGGCACTGGCGGGATTCGAAGGTGTATTCGATCGGATCCTCGAGTGTGATGATGTGCTTACGTTGATGACTGTTAATCGACTGAATAATGGCTGCAAGTGTCGTGGATTTGCCCGATCCCGTGTCACCGGTCACGAGCACCAGTCCGCGGGGCAGCATGGCGAATTGCTGCACGACCAACGGCAGATTGAGCATGTCAAGCGGTGGAACTTTGTCGCGAATCGCCCGCATCGCCATAGCCGTACCGGTCCGCTGATGGTGGACGTTGACGCGGTAGCGGCCGATATTTTCGACTGCGTAGGAGAGGTCGAGATCCTTGTTCTCACAAAGCTGCTGCCGCTGCGCATCGCTGGCGATGCCAGTGACGAATCCGTCGATGCATTCGGAAGTCAATACCGGCCCATCGAGCCCCCGCATGATCGTGTCAACACGCACCATCGGCACATGCCCCGGCACAAGGTGGATGTCGCTGGCATCA
>DOVP01000006.1 GCA_003520025.1 Phycisphaerales bacterium | reverse complement strand
CGGGGTTATCTTGCGGGTCTTTGCTGCTTCGGCGAGATCGGCCATTTCCGTAGCGAGCTCGCCGATGCTTAACGTGTCAGCATCTCCCACCACGGCAACCATCAGTCCGTGTGGTGCATCAACGGCGAACCCGATGTTGTAACTGTCATGGTGGATGACAGCGTCGACGTCAAATGTGGCGTTGAATTCTGGGAATTGCTTGAGAACCGGGATGATCGCATGAACGAGGACGGCCTCGAGAGGAGGTAGTGCGCCTGTCTCGGTACCGATCCGCTTGCGGGCTGCCAGCAACTCGTCGGCAGCAGCATTCTCGAAGATGGTGACGTGGGGGATCTCATGCCAAGAGCGCGCCATGTTGTCGGCTATGGCACGTCGAGTTGCAGTGAGCGGGATTCGACGTCCATCGAGAGGAGTGTCGGCGCTGCTTTTGGTGGTGCCCGCAGCGTTTCGCACATCAGCTTCCAGTACCCGTCCCTCCGGACCGCTTCCGCTCACTGACGCCAGGTCGATAGCGAGTTCACGGGCGAGACGGCGGACTGCCGGCAATGCCGTAGGGCGTCCGGCCGGGAGCACGGTCGCATCGGCACCGAGAGTGCCTACGATCGGATCCGTCTCGGCGGAGGCTGCAGTCGACCGGGTAGTGGCCGGCGCTTCGGATGACCAGATTTCACCTTCATCACCGACAACCGCGAGCAGGGACCCAACCGGAAGTACGTCCCCCTCTGCGGCGCCCTGGTGCAATAGCACGCCGGCGAACGGAGCCGGGATCTGGACGACTGCCTTGTCGGTCTCGACCTCGACCAGCGGTTCATCGAGATCTACATGGTCCCCGACATTGGTGATCCATTCGATGATGATCGCTTCGATCAATCCTTCGCCGATGTCCGGAAGATAGAACTCTTGTGCCATCAGGACTCCATCGTCTTTCTTGCTGCGGCCACGATCCGGGCGGCATCCGGTACGAAGTGGTGTTCGGCACGTCGAAGCGGGACGACGGTATCCCATCCCGTGACTCGTTGGATGGGCGCGGCCAGTGAGTAGAGCGTTCTTTCTTGGATCTGGCTGACGATTTCAGTCGCAAACCCAGCGGTGCGAGGGGCCTCTTGGATGACGACGGCACGCCCGGTATGTTCGACCGACTCGATGATGGTGTCGGCGTCAAGTGGCACCAGTGACCGAAGGTCGAGAACCTCAGCCCCGATACCTTCGGCCGCAAGTTTCTCCGACGCCTCGAGGGTTTCCTTCACCATCGCTCCGTAGGCGATCAGGGTGACGTCGTTTCCCGGCCTACGGATCTCGGCAACACCAAATGGCACCGTGTAAGGATCGTCCGGGACCAGCTGGCGAATCGATCGGTACAACCTGATGGGTTCGAGGAAGATCACGGGATCGGGGTCGGCAATCGCTTCGAGGAGCAGACCCTTGGCATCGTAGGGTGACGCCGGCACGACTACTTTGAGACCGGGTGTGTGAGCATAGATGGCTTCAGCCGACTCGGAATGGTGTTCGGCAGCGCCTATACCAGCGCCGTAAGGAATACGGATCACCATGGGTGCGGTGAAGCGATGACGGGACCGGTTGCGAATTCGCGACACATGGTTGGCGATCTGGTCGAACGCCGGATAAGAAAAGCCCATGAACTGAATCTCGGCCACCGGCTTGAGACCCCCAATTGCCATCCCGAAAGCCGCACCGATGATGCCGGATTCGGCAACCGGAGTATCCACGACGCGGTCCGGCCCGAAGCGTTCCCCCAGACCGTCGGTGACCCGAAACACACCGCCGGTTGCTCCGACATCTTCACCGAGAACAATCACTGTTGGGTCTGATTCGAGAGCCGAACCAAGAGCGCCGTTGATCGCCTGCGCGATGTTGAGCTCAGCCATTGTCGGTCACGGCCATTCGCTGTTGCTCCAGAAGTTGCGAGGTGGGCTCGGCAAACATTGCAGTGAAGATCTCCTCCGAGGTGAGTGGCTCGAGGGCTTCCGCCTCCGCAACTGCCCGCTCGACGTCGGCGCCTGTGTCTGCGGCCACCGACTCCGCCCATTTTTCGTCCCACTCGCCGATAGAGGCGAGATAGGCACTCAGCCGGGAAAGAGGATCGCGGCGGCGCCATTGGTGGCTTGCCTCTTCGTCGCGGTACCGACCGGGGTCATCTGTCGTGGTGTGGGGCCCGACGCGGTATGTGAGAAGCTCCAGCAGCGTTGGCCCCTGGCCTTCACGGGCGCGGTCCACGGCCTCGGCTGCAGCGATAGCAACCGCAACCACATCGTTACCGTCAACTTGGATACCGGGCATCCCATAGGCGGCGGCCTTTTGGGCGATGGTGTCGGATGCTGTCTGACGATCCCGGGGCATCGAGATGGCCCATTCATTATTTTGGCACACGAATACGGTCGGGGTGCCGTACACACCAGCGAAGTTCATCGCCTCGTGGAAGTCTCCCTCCGATGTGGCACCGTCACCGAAAAATGTCATTGCCACGGATTTCGAACCCTTGATCTTCTCTGCCCATCCGAGACCGACCGCGTGAATCATGTGACCACCGACGGTGATCGAAGGCGGCAGTACCCGCACGCCATCGGGTGGACAGCCTCCCCGCTCGTCACCGGTGCGTGAGAGGATGAGGTTGACCCATGGGTACCCGGTCGCCCACATGGCCGCAGCATCACGATAAGAAGCCACGACCCAGTCGTCTGCAGTGAGCGGGAACACCGATCCGATCTGTGCGGCCTCCTGGCCCTCAAACGGAGCGTAGGTGGCGAGTCTCCCTTGAAGTTGCAACGCAGTGCATTTTCGGTCATAAGCGCGCCCGGCCGCCATGTTTCCGTAGAGCAAAAGCAGATCCTCCACTGACAACGGGATCTCACGAACGGGGTCACCGGCAACGGACAGATACTGCAACGGCTCACTCATCACGGCGGACGTTATCCGACACCGAAGTTTGTTGACCAACATGGCGCCCGGATCCTTTGGAAGGCTAATTCCCCGGTGAGGAATCGCGGGGAGATCCCTGCGTTGGCAGACCTATGAGAATCGAGGCATTGCGCATGTCGCTTGACTGCTGGCTCGACCGAGCGGCCCATGGGCCGCTGGGCCGTCGAGAGAGGATCCACCGGAGCCAGTTTGGCTAGCCACAGGCTCGGCTGGTAAGCACTCACCATTAGCTGGAACGATCCACAAGCGGAGTCTTCCATCGACAATTCCTCAAAATGGGAGTCACAGACGTGAGCAGATCACATGAAGGTCAAATCGTCGTGGTTACTGGGGCCGGCCGGGGTATCGGCCGGGCCATTGCCGAGCGATTTGGGGCCGCCGGAGCACACGTCGTGGTTAACGACATCGATGGGAACGGAGCGGCTGAAACCGCAGCGACCATCGAAGATGCCGGCGGATCGGCCATACCAGTAGTCGCCGACATATCCGATGCGACCCAGGTGGGTGAGATGTTCGACGCCGCGATCGAGGCATTCGGCACCGTCGATGTCTTGGTCAACAACGCCGGCCTCATCGGCCCGATGCGGCACATCCTCGAAGCCGACGAAACTTGGTTCCGTCAGATCATTGAGGTCAACCTCATAGGAACCTGGCTGTGCTGCCATCGCGCCGCCAACGTCATGGCCCGGAAAGGCTCCGGTGTGATTATCAACATGTCTTCGGGGGGCGCCACTCGCGCCCATCGGGCATTCACCGCATACGATGCTTCCAAGGGTGGAATCGAGGCCATGACACGCGCCATGGCTCTGGACCTGGGGCCATATGGCGTTCGTGTCAATGCGCTGATGCCCGGCTCGATCGACACCGAGAATCACGACACTGAGCAACGGGCGCTCCGTGGCGTGAACATCCCGTTGGAGCGAATCGGTGAACCAATCGACATGGCCGGCCCGGCCCTGTTCCTCGCCTCCACCGATGCGGACTACATCACTGGTGAGGTGATTCGCGTCGACGGCGGCATGTTGGCCCAGCAGCGGTCGGCCACAGTCGATATCTATTCACCCTCGAACTTTCCAGCGATTGAGGACCTGGACTGATTCCTCATTGAAATCAGATTACGGAATTATGGCCGGCTGGGACGATCATGTCATCGGGCTACGGCCATTCCTGGTCGAGTCTCGATCCGAATGGGCCGCGAGAAGACTCTGATAACTTCAAGGAACTTGGGTTGTCGGCACGCATTTTCTGTAGGCCGACGCCAACAATGCCCTTGTAAGTTCCTGCCGCGATAATGGCCACCCACCGACGTTCGTCCCAAGGACCACCTGAATGCAACGAGAAGTTCGGTTAGCGATCGACATAGGCGGCACCTTCACCGATTTGGCAGTCGAGACCGGGCACGGGCCCGATCGCACGACCACCACAGCCAAGACCCTCACCACCCACGACGCTCCCGAACGAGGCGTCATCGAAGGGATCTCCGGGCTCCTACACCGCGCTGGCATCGAGACGAGTGACGTCACGATGATTATCTACGGTACGACCCTCGCTACGAATCTGTTGATTGAGCGCAAAGGGGAACGGACCGCACTGATCACGACTCAGGGATTTCGTGACACACTCGAGATCCGCAACGAGAGTCGATACGAACAGTACGACCTCAACATCGATCTCCCAGAGCCGTTGGTTCCCCGCTGGCTCCGACTCCCGGTTGCCGAACGGATGAACGTGCATGGCGAAGTTCTGCTGCCTCTCGACGAGGGCGACCTTCTCGGGACAGTTGATCTTCTCCGATCCGCGGAGGTGCACAGTCTTGCCATTGGCTTTCTCCACAGCTACATCAACGGCTCTCACGAGCAGCGGGCCCGTGATCTGCTGGCGCCTCTGCTGCCCGATGTTGAGATCTCGCTGTCGAGCGAAGTCTCTCCGGAGATGCGCGAGTACGAGCGGATCAGCACCACATGTGCCAACGCTTACGTACAACCGCTTATTGGTCAACATCTGACACGGCTCGAAAGCGAGCTAGACAGGACCGGCCTACGTTGCCCCCTGTTCCTCATGCTGTCGGGTGGGGGGATCACCACGCTGGACACCGCTCGCCGCTTCCCGGTGCGCCTGGTGGAGTCAGGTCCCGCCGGAGGCGCCATCTACGCCAGCCACATTGCCCGCCAGCTCGGTCTCGAACGTGTCGTGTCCTACGACATGGGTGGAACCACGGCCAAGCTCTGTCTGATCAACGACGGAGCACCTCACACGAGCCGCGATTTTGAGGTGGCCCGCATCTACCGATTCATGAAGGGCAGCGGTCTACCTCTTCGTATCCCGGTTATCGAGATGGTCGAGATCGGCGCTGGTGGCGGATCCATCGCCCACGTAGATGCACTCGGCCGTATCGCTGTCGGACCCGAGAGTGCCGGCTCTGATCCGGGACCGGCCTGCTACGGCCAGGGAGGCATCCGACCGACGGTGACCGATGCAGACACTCTTCTTGGTTACATCGACCCTGACAACTTTGCCGGAGGAAGCATGAAGCTTGATCGGCCCAGAGCCGAGGAAGCGATGTCTGAAGCCATAGGCACGCCTTTGGGTCTCGACACGATCGGTGCTGCGCTCGGAGTAGCCGAAATGGTCGACGAGAACATGTCCAACGCAGCGAGAGTGCACTCCATCGAAAGTGGCGAGGTCATAGCGGATCGAACGTTGATCGCATTCGGGGGTGCTGCACCACTGCACGCGGCACGGCTCGCCGAGAAGCTTGGAATAGACCGTGTCGTCGTTCCTCCTGGGGCCGGAGTGGGTTCGGCCCTCGGGTTCCTACGTGCACCGGTCGCCTATGAGGTAACACGAAGCTTTCGCCAGCGACTCAGCGACCTCGACGCTGAATCCTGTAATCGGCTGCTCGACGAGATGAGGGTCGAGGCCCATTCGGTGGTGGAACCGGGGGCTGCAGGCCGTCAACTCGTAGAGTCCCGGCTCGCCTACATGCGATATGTGGGCCAGGGCCATGAGGTCGGCGTTGAACTCCCGGTCCGGATCGAGGCTCCTCGTATCGATGATTCAAGCCCTGGAACGCTCGGTAGGGCCTTTCAGGCGGAGTACGACCGCTTGTACGAGCGGTCCATTCCGGACCTAGACGTGGAGATCCTCAATTGGGTACTGGTTCTCGGAACCGAGATCGATCTCGTCGATCAGTGTCTTCCCGATATAGAAAGCGACGGGTCAGCCGACCGGGTCGGAACACGCCTGATTACGGAGTCGGGCACTGGTCGGAGTGTCGAAGTTTCGGTCTACGAGCGTGAAGGCCTCGAAGTCAACCAGTCCGTGTCCGGTCCGGCCATCGTCGTCGAGACCAATACCGCCACCGTCATCACATCTCGGTATACGGCAGATGTGCATCCGAAGGGCCATCTCATCCTCAGGGCCCAAGACTTGACCGAGGATGGAGCACCGTCATGACCGACACGACCGAGGCGACCGCCGCGCTCGTTCAGATTCGTCGACACGTCATGTGGAACCGGCTTATTGCGGTTGTCGAGGAACAGGCCCAGACCCTTGTCCGTACCGCATTTTCTACGAGCGTTCGCGAGGCGGGCGACCTGGCTGCGGCGGTGTTCGATCGAGAGGGTCGAATGATCGCCCAGTCGGTTACCGGGACGCCGGGCCACATCAATTCTCTGGCAGCAGCGGTCGTACATTTCGTTGAGGCCCACCCGATCGAAACCATGGAGCCTGGTGATGTCTTCATAACGAACGATCCGTGGCTGACCTCTGGGCATCAGCACGACCTGACTCTCACGACACCGGTGTTTCACAAAGACCAGGTGATCGCGCTCGTTGCCAATACCTGCCACGTCGTCGATATCGGCGGTCGGGGTTTCACGCCTGACGGGCGCCAGGTCTACGAGGAGGGGCTCAACATCCCCATCCTCCATCTCTTCCATCGGGGAAAGCCCAACGCGACCTTGTTCGACATCGTTCGGATGAATGTCCGCGAGTCGAGCCAGGTGATCGGTGACATCTACTCATTCGCCGCTGCCAACGACGTTGCGGCACAACGTCTGATCGAAATGATGGTCGAGTTCGATGTCGACGACCTTGATGATTTGGCCAATTTTGTCATCGACAGCTCTCGTCGGGCGACCGTTGACCGCATCCGTCAACTACCAGAGGGTGTCTTCAGAAACGAGTTGACAATGGATGGATACGACCAGCCGGTCACGCTCATGGCGGCTCTGACCGTGTCCGAGGATGGTATCCACGTCGACTATGACGGAACCTCGCCGGCCAGCAGCCACGGGATCAATGTCGTACTGAATTACACCAAGGCGTACACGTGCTATGGGATCAAGGCCGTTGTCGCCCCCGACATTCCCAACAACCATGGCTCGCTCGAGCCGTTCACATTCAGGGCCCCAGAGGGCTGCATTCTCAATGCCCAACGACCATTCGCTGTGGCCGCACGCCACATCATCGGCCATTTGCTACCCGACACCATCTTCGGGTGTCTGGCTCAGATCATCGCCGGCGGTGTCCAGGCAGAGAGCTCCGCATCCTTGTGGAACATCCAGCTTCGTAGCGGTACGTCGGTGTCGACCTCCAGTGACTACGTGGGGGAGATCCCTGATTTCGAAATGATCCACTTCAACAGCGGAGGTACCGGTGCTCGACCCACGAAGGATGGCCTCAGTGCGACAGGGTTTCCGAGCGGAGTGAAGGGTGTGCCGGTTGAGGCAACCGAATCTGTCGTCCCTGTGGTGTTTTGGCGCAAGGAGCTCCGCCCCGACTCCGGCGGTGCGGGCCGCACGCAAGGAGGGCTCGGCCAAATCATCGAGTTGGCGGGTGAGGGCGGTGCCCCATTCGATGTACTGGCAATGTTCGAACGTGTCGACAATGCCCCGAGGGGTAGAGAAGGCGGCCAACCGGGTCAATGTGGAACTGTATCGCTCGGATCAGGGACCCAATTGCGGTCCAAGGGCCAGCAACCTGTGGCAGCTCACGACACTCTCGTTCTGGGCTTGCCCGGTGGCGGCGGGTTCGGATCGCCTCTAGAGCGCCCACCGCTTCTGGTTGCCGGAGACATTCGAGACGGGCGCGTGTCTATTGAGGCCGCCCGAATCGACTACGGCGTTGTCATCGACGATGCAGGGAATCTTGATGAATCTGCAACCGCTGAGCTCCGTCGATCGCTGTCTAAATGAGAGGGAACCGGTGTTCAACTTTCGCCATCGTTACCGTTGCGACCGCTCAGTCCGTCAGCGAACCCAACAGGCAGCGTCATGGGTCTCGCTACGTGGCGACAGCGATGGCATTTCGACATGACATCGCTCCTCGACAAGGGGGCACCGTGACGCAAATCGGCAACCCGAGGGTGGTTCCAGCGTGTCGGGAATTTCCCCAGATAGCACGATTCGGCGGCGATCTCTCTGAAGCTGGGGATTTGGAACTGGAATACTCGAGAGCAATGCCTCGGTGTATGGGTGCAGCGGACGTTCGTAGATAGTGTCGCGATCTGCGATCTCGACAATCTGTCCGGCGTACATGATTGCTACTCGATTCGAGATGTGACGCACCACCGACAGGTCATGGGCAATGAACAGGTAGGTAATTCCGAGTTCATCCTGGAGATCCTGGAGCAGGTTCACGACTTGGGCACGAATCGACACGTCAAGTGCCGAAACGGGCTCATCGGCAACGATAAATTCGGGTCGGAGGCCGATGGCGCGGGCGATGCCGATCCGCTGCCGCTGCCCGCCACTGAAGGCGTGCGGGAATCTGTCAGCGGTATCTGCTGAGAGGCCACACTGCTCCAGAAGCTCGAGCACGTACTCGCGTGCATCATCGGTCGAGTTATAGATTCCATGGACGATCAATGGCTCGGCGACCAGATCGAGCACGTTCATCCGCGGGTTGAGGCTCGCGTATGGATCCTGGAACACGAGCTGCATATGTCGCCGCAAATGCCTGAGAGCCTGACCAGAGCTCTGGGTGATATCGCGGCCTCGAAATCGAATCGTTCCTCGCTTCGGATCGATACGACGGAGTATGGCGCGACCGGTGGTGGTTTTGCCTGAACCGGACTCGCCCGCAAGGCCGAGTGTCTCACCCCGGTTGATCGAGAAGGAAACATCTTCGACCGCGTGGACCACCTGTTGTTGACGTCCCAGCAATCTTGATCGGCCTACCGGGAAGTGGATGGTGAGGTGGTCCACCTCGACGAGCGGCCTGTCAAAATCCGGGACGGAGGGGTCAGGATGCGGTGAAGGGGTGCCAGCAGGCAACGTCTCTCCCTTTCTCGATCGTTGCGAGTTCGGGCATTTCGCTGATACAGCGGTCAGAACACGCTTCGCAGCGCGCAGCAAACGGACAACCGATGGGCGGAGCCACCAAGTCGGGCGGGGCTCCATCGATCGAGACGAGTCGCGACGTGACCTCATCGATCCTCGGAGTGGAGTTGAGCAACCCGCGCGAGTATGGATGGGTCGGTGTCTCGAAGACATCGTCGATGGGGCCGACTTCGGCCAGTCGACCTCCGTACATGACACAGACTCGGTCACAGGTGCCCGCCACCACGCCGAGATCATGGGTGATGAGGAGCACCGACAATCCGAGATCCTCCTGAAGCTCTGCTAGTAGTTCGAGAATCTGGGCTTGGATGGTCACATCGAGTGCGGTCGTTGGTTCGTCCGCGATCAGCAACTCGGGTTCACAAGACAGCGCCATGGCGATCAGCACTCGTTGTCGCATGCCACCGGACAGTTCACCCGGAAATTGTTTGAATCGCTGCCGAGGATTCGACATGTCAACTAGGTCCAAGAGTTCGAGAGCACGCTCACGAGCCTGCATTTTTGAGTATCCCAAATGTCGCCGCGTCACCTCGGTGAGTTGACTCCCAATCGTGAACACCGGGTTCAGCGATGTCATCGGGTCCTGGAACACCATTGAGACCTCGTTGCCACGTATGCGTTTGATGTCGGCAGCCGCAGTTGGCCCGTGGACCAGGGACTGCCCCTTCCAGCGGACATCTCCAGCGGTGATGCTCCCCGGAAACTCGACCAGTCCCATGATTGCTTGGGATGTGACGCTCTTTCCAGATCCGGACTCGCCTACCAGGCCGACGGTCTCGTCGCGCTCTATGCCAAAACTGACGTCACGGACGGCGTGAACCACCCCGCGTCGTGTGAAGAAGCGCACCTGGAGGCCATCGACCTCAAGAAGGCGGTCAGCCATTGTCCTTGATGTGACGTCGAATCTGCGTGGCACCGTATTTCTTCTCGCGCTCCTGAGGATCCGCAACGACTCTCAGCCAGCTTGCGACGAGGCTGACCGACAAGACTGTCAACGAGATGAGGACTCCCGGCATGACAACGAGCCACCACGAGTTGAAGATTTGTTCCTGCCCGCTTGCGACGTCCAGCCCCCAAGAAAGGTCGGTACGTTTCACGCCGACTCCCAGGAACGACAGAGCAGCCTCGGCGAGCACAATTCTGGCAAATTCGAGCACAGCCAGAGTGGTAAGCGGTGCAGCAAGGTTCGGAAAGATGTGTCTCCACATTACGCGATTCGGCTTGCAGCCGATGATTTCGGCCGCCTCGACGTAGTCGGTCTCCTTCACCGACAAGACAACGCCGCGGGCCATCCTGGCGTAGATCATCCATCCGTTGATCGACAAAACAATGACGACTGTTCGAACGGAGGGTCCGATCATGGCAGCCAACAAGATCGCTATCAGCAGGCCCGGGAAAGCAACCTGGGTGTCGACGAGGCGCATGATAAACCTATCCGTGAAACCACCGCGATAGCCGGCGAGGACACCGAGAATCACACCCACCAGACCGGCTATGGCCAGAACTGCCAGTCCCACGAATATCGAGACGCGGGAGCCAAAGATCAGCCGCGAGAGCACATCTCGGCCGAGCCCGTCGGTACCCAACGGGAATGACCAATCGCCGCCGTCCGACCAGACCGGTGGTTGAAGGCGATTCACGAGATCTTGTTGCCGAGGATTGTGTGGAGCGACCAGTGGGGCGAACACCGCTGTGATCACCAGCATCGACAGGAAACAGACACCGATGAACCCTGCCCTGTCATGCCACAACTCGACGAGAAGTTCCTTGGCCTTTGCGGTCCGGGTTCTCCCATGGCGGGAGATCCCAGCCAGCGTCTGTTCGTCTCCGGACAGTGAGTTGACATCATGCAGATCGACACCCTCGTCGTTCCTACCAAGGGTCATGTCAACTCGATCCGCGGGTCGATCACCTTGTACAAGATGTCGATTATGACGTTGACGGTGACTACGAGTATGGCCGCAACCAACACAATCGTCGACAACAAGAAGATGTCACGACGCTGGATTGCCTCCAGTGCGAAGAGCCCGAACCCGGGCCAGGCGAAAACCTTTTCGACCACGACGGTGAATCCGGCAAGTGCTCGTGTGATCTCCCAGCCCGACAGGGTCAGGACCTGTACACCGGCGTTGCGAAACGCGTGCTTGGTGAAAATGACCCGAGTCGGTGTCCCTTTCGCCTTTGAGACTCGGACGTATTGAGAGTTGAGCTCGTCGATCATGGCCGACCTCACAACCATCGTCAGACGACCGACTGCTGGCAGAGCTAGCGCCAAGGCAGGCAGGATCAGGTGACTGAACCCGCCGTACCCACTCACCGGCAACCATTGGAGTTGTACAGCGAACACGATGAGGAGCAAGAGTCCCACGAAGAACTGAGGCATGGACAGCCCGATGAGGCTGGTCGTGACGAGTATCCGATCGAGCACACCACCCGGTCGGCGTGCCGCAATCATGCCCATCGGCAGAGCCAGCGCGATTGCCAGCGTCATCCCTGCTGCAACGAGCTGTAGCGTCTTGGGCAAGGTCTGGCCGACTATGTCGATGGTGGAGCGGCCCGGTTGCCACAACGACTCACCGAAATCCCCCCGACTCAGGTCCTCGACATAGTCACCGAACTGCACGATGATCGGACGGTCGAATCCAAGTTCGGCCTCGCGGGCCTCACGTTGTTCTTCGGTCGCCTCCAAGGGAAGGACGAAGTCCACAGGGTCTGTGAACGCCCGAGTCAGCAGGAACACGACCACCGCGGCCGCAACTACGACGATGAGTCCCTGACCGACCCGGCGGATCACAAATGTCCACATCGAGTTTCTTCTACCTGATCTGAGCGAGAACCGGTTCTTGTGGCTGGTCCTCTGCTCGCCTCGACTAGCTAGCCGACATCTCCTTTACCAACAGCTTGGAGTCGGCCCGCGGCTGCCAGCTCATGCGAGCTGAAAGACCGTAGATGTCCTCGTTGTTGATCAGCCAAACGAAGTATGCCTCGTCATACGCGATCTGGGAGGCTTTCTGGTAGAGGCCAGCTCGTACAGCATCGTCGACCTCGCGGCGACCAGCATCGATAAGGTCTGCCAACTCTGCGTCCGTGTTGGAAGAACCGATGCCACCAGCCTCGTAGTAGCTGCTGAACTGGCGATCGGCATCAAGGATGTCGTTCGAACTCGACACAAACACGGCGTCGCGTCGATTCTCCCGATCGAACAGAACGCCGATGTAGGCACCAAACTCGGGGAGTTGGAGGTCGACCACCAGTCCTGCATCCTCCCAGTATCCGGCGACGGCCTGGAGCAATTCAGCGTCGAGCAACCACCGACCGCTCGACTCGCCTACCAGCGTGATTGTCTCACCGGCCACTCCGGCATCGTTTATCAGCTGTGCAGCGCGCTCTGGGTCGTACGGGTACGCCTTGATTGCCTCGTTGTACCCGAGAATTGAGGGGCTGAGAATCTGACCCTGGTCAACGCTCGCAAAGCCGCTGAACAGACTGTCTGCGATCGTATCGGTGTCCACGGCGAGGTTCAGCGCCAGTCGCACATTCCGATCCGCGGTTATTCCTTCGTCAGCATCGAGAATGAGGATTGGATGTTCCTGACCGAGGGCGGTAGCGGCTTGGGGAGCTGAACTGGCGTCTCCGGGGTTCAGGTTTGTGATCACGTCGTAGTCACCGGAAAGCAGCCCTGCGAGACGGCTGCCAGATTCGGAAATGAACCGATACTTAACGTCGCCGACCGAGGGCGCCCCCCCGTCCCAGTAATCGGTGTTGGCTTCGAGGTTGACGCTTTCGCCGCGAGTCCAATCGACGAACTTGTACGGTCCGGTGCCAACCACTGAGCCGCTCAGATCCGAGCTTGCTTCGGCGGACGCGGGAATAATCTTGAGCCAGTACATCCGAGAGGGAAGAACGCCATCAGGCTCGGCCGTGGAGATGTTGACGGTCGAGTCATCGACCGCCTCAGCTCCGCTGAGGCTGGCGAAGAACCCTTCTAGGTCCGAAACCCCCTCCTCGATGAGACGGGCCATCCGGTTGACCGAGGCCACCACCGAGGCTGCGTTGAATGCTTCGCCGTTGTGGAATGAAACTCCGTCGCGCAGCTTGAACTGCCAAGTCGTATCGCTGAGCCTTGTCGGGAACCCGGCTGCCAGACTCGGAACCAGGTCTCCGTTGCTTGCCCTTGACAACAGGGTCTCATAGATGTTGTCGTTCACAGCCCGCTCGCCGCCGTCATCCACGAGGTGAGGATCAAGACTCGTCGGCTCGGAGCCAAGCGCTATGACGATGCTCACATCAGATGCTGCGTCGTCTGAACTGTCGTCACCACATGCTGTGGTGATCAAAGCAAAGGCACAAAAGAGGGCAACTAGTCGAGACATCTTGATCATTTTCTTTCTCCCAAAGGTAGGGCGAGTTGAATTTGCAGCGTGAGAATTTCTGGCATCAGGCGAAACCGTATCCTGCAGGCAGTCTGACTTTCAAATCAACTGTGAAACCCCAGATGCCTCGGCGGAGGCCGAGGGTGCCTCCGTTTCAGCGAACCGACTCTGTCCCATACCCTTCAATCGCTGCGATGACAGCCAAGGAGAATGCACGACCCATTGCGCCGTCGATGACCCGGTGGTCATACGACAACGACAGAGGGAACTCCGCGGCGATGGCTATCGAGCCATCCCGGATGACCGGCTTCGGGTCGGCGCGGCCGACCGAAAGAATCGCTGTAGTGCCGAACGGAATGATCGGCGTGCCATGCCCCCCTCGAACAGCACCGATGTTGGACACCGTGAACGTCTGGCCATGCAGTCGATCCGGGGTTATCTTGCGGGTCTTTGCGATTGACTCATGACCATCATGAAGTATCTGAATCACGAGAGCCAAGGAATGGAGACGAAAATGCAGGGAGCAGACCTCTTGGTAGAGATGCTGGTGGGGTACGGGGTCGAACATATCTTCGGGGTACCCGGAGATACGAACGTCGTGTTCTACGGAGCGCTCGAGAAGCGCCGTCGTGAGATCCACCATGTCATGGCACGCGACGAGCGTTCGGCTGGATTCATGGCCGATGCCTACGGGCGCCTGACCGACAAGCCAGGGGTATTCGAGTGTCCGGCGGGGGCTGGTGCTCTCTACTCGGTGCCACCAGTGGCCGAGTCGAATACCTCGGCAATACCAGTCATTTTGTTGACGATGGACATTCCGTTGGCTGGCGAAGGCCGAGGGGTTCTCAGTGAGCTCGATTGCGCCCGACTCTTCGAACCCATCAGCAAGATGTCGGAACTGATCAAGTCGGCTGACAAGATCCCTGAGGTCCTGCGGCGGGCGTTTCGGGCGGCGTGTACCGGCACCCCTGGCGCTGTTCATCTCCAAATCCCTCAGGACATCCTGGAGGAGGAGGTCGATCCCCTTGAGGTCTCGCTGCATGTCGAAGAGGAATGCATGACCTTTCCAGCGTTTCGGACCGGTACGTCAAACGAGAAGATCGACGCCCTTCTGAGTGAGTTAGATCGGGCCGAACGACCTTTGATCGTGGCAGGAGGAGGACTTGTGCGCTCCCATGCCCAGCAGTCCCTGAAGGCGTTGGCCGAACGAGCCAACGTGCCTGTTGTCACCACCATGACCGGCCAGGGCTCCATTCCAGCCGATCACCGACTCGGCATCGGTGTGATCGGCGACAATGGATTTCACCCCCACGCCAACCTGGCCCTCGAGGAAGCCGATTTGGTCCTGTTCATCGGGTCCAAGCTTGGCTCGGTGGTGACAGTCGGGTTCACGCTTCCCCAACTGACTCTCGACAAGCGAATTTCTCACATCGATATCGACCCAGTCGCTCTGGGCAACAGTTATGAGAATGTGCTCGCGATCGCCGGCGACGCGAGGATGGTGCTTGATCAACTGCTCGAACGTATGCCTGAGACACTCGACAACGGTGGGCACACACCGTGGGTTGACCACCTCAACGGCTACCGGTCGGAGTTCTGGAACAACGCGGCTCAACTGCTCGAAGGAACGGACACCCCTCTGCTGCCCGAACGAGTGGCCCACGAACTCAACGCGGTGTTCGCGACGGGCGATCTGCGAGTGAACGTCCTGTCCGACGCGGGGACACCGACGCCGTACATGACGCGATTCCTGCAAACCAACGAGGACGTTCGGCTCATCATTCCCCGCGCCTACGGAGGCCTGGGTTACGCCATTCCCGCTGTGGTCGGGGCGTGGTACGCGGACCCGGATCGCCGCCCGGTCGGCCTGTTCGGAGATGGCTCACTTGGCATGTCGGCTGGTGAACTTGAGACCCTCACCCGGTTGCGGGTACCGGCGATTCTGGTTCTTTTCAACAATGCCGCTTTCGGTTGGATCAGGGGACTCCACAAACTGAGAGGGACCCGAGAACCGATTTCGGTTGATTTCTCACCACCTGATGGCAAGGCGATCGGTGAGGCCTTCGGGCTGCGTTCTTGGCGGGTGAGCAGCCCAGCCGAACTCGAGACTGCGTTGGCTGCTGCCATTGAGTATGACGGGCCGTGTCTGCTAGATGTGGTGGTCGAGTCGATAGCCGATCGCGTGCCACCCGTCTATTCCTGGCTCACCAAGAGGAGCCGAGATCCGCTCTCACTCGTGCCTGAGAACGTCCCATACTTCTGAGCGCGCCCGCGTTATCGGTTGCAGTGGGCCACCTCGATCTCAATTAGCTGACCAAATGGACGGTTGACGGCCGGTTACATACCGCAATTGCGATAATGTATACTGCATACCGATGACGCTACAGACCTCTCTCACTCTGCGTGACTACATACGCGTCGAACGCCTGCCCACTACTTGGTGCGCGGGCTGCGGTCTCGGAATCATCTTGAACTGCATCGTGCAAGCGGTGGACCACCGGGGTCTGGAGAAGGACGAGGTCTCCATGGTCTCGGGCATTGGCTGCACCGGGCGCATGTCGGGCTACGTTGACTTCAACACCATTCACACCACGCACGGCAGGGCCCCAGCGTTCGCGACCGGACTGAAAATGGCCCAGCCGGACATGACCGTTCTCACGGTGATGGGCGACGGGGATGCTATGTCGATTGGCGGTAATCACCTGGTTCATGCCATGCGGCGCAACATCGGTATGGTCGCGATTGTCGTCAACAACAACGTCTACGGGCTAACTGGCGGCCAGTCATCGCCCACCACGCCGATTGGTGGAGTGAGTACAACGTCGAAGGCCGGCTCGATTGAGCGCCCTATGGACCTTGAGGCCCTTGCCCGCACCTTGCGTGCACCGTTTTTTGCCAGGGCGACGGTCAATCACACTGCCTCCCTAGTGAAACTGGTCGAACGGGCTATCGAGGTGGACTGCTTCGCGTTAATCGAGGTGATCAGCAATTGCCACATCCTCTACGGCCGAATGAACGGCTCGCCGGATGCAGTGGACATGATTGCAGCGATGGACAGTGAGACCCGACCTACAAACCCGGCCCTGGAGCGACGCAAACGCTTACCTCTTCGGGTTACGTCATCGGGAACCAAGATCGGCGCCGACATCGTCGACTCCGGGGATGCCCAGATGGAAGACCTTGCAGGGCGGGGTGTGATCTGGGATCGCACCGGCTCTGACGATCTGAGTCACCGTTATCGGGATTGGGCTAAGCGACAGGCATAGGGGAATGATGACAGACGAGATCACTCGTGGGATTTTCGAGATCAATGTCTACCGGGACTTCTGCAAGGCGTGCGGGCTATGCGTAGCGTGGTGCCCCAATGACGTGCTCGCCCCCGATGCCGAGGACTATCCGCTGACTCCCGGGCTCGACCAGTGCACCGGCTGCAAACTGTGCGAGTGGCACTGCCCGGACTTCGCCATTGAAATCATCGCTCCAGGATCGGAGGTCGTGGATGTCGACTCCCTCGTTCATGCACAGTAACCAGGCCATTGCCGAGGGAGCGATCGCCGCGGGCTGCCGTTTCTACGCCGGCTATCCGATCACTCCTTCGACGGAGATTGCAGAGTCGCTGAGCGGTCGCCTACCCGAGGTCGGGGGTGTGTACATCCAGATGGAGGATGAAATCGCCTCGATGGCCGCGGTAATCGGTGCATCGCTCGGCGGTCTCAAGTCGGCGACCGCCACGTCGGGTCCGGGTTTCTCGCTGATGCAGGAGAACCTCGGCTTCGCGGTGGTCGGTGAGGTTCCCTGCGTGATCGTCAACGTCCAGCGAGTGGGCCCGTCGACCGGGTTGCCGACCAAAGTTGCCCAAGGCGACGTGATGCAGGCACGATGGGGAACCCACGGCGATCATCGCATCATCACGTTGTACCCAAGCAGTGCCCAGGAGGCATTCGACCTGACGGTTAAGGCTTTCAACCTGGCCGAACGATTCCGAACTCCTGTGATCTTACTTTCTGACGCTGTCGTTGCCGGACTGCTCGAAAAGGTGGATATCCCCGATCCCGCCGACCTTGAGGTTGTGAGCCGGGCCCGGCCGACTGTCGCCCCCGAGCAATACCGCCCATTCGATTACTCGAGCAGCGACATCCCTCCACTGGCCGAGTTTGGTAGCGGCTATCGATTCCACATCACCGGCCTGCTTCACGACGAGAGTGGCGCACCGACAGAGGATTCCGAGGTCGTGGCCCGGTGGTGGGCCTACATGCAGCGCAAACTCGACGACCACCTCGATGAGATCCTCGACTGGGATGAGATCCTGCTAGATGATGCCGACACCGCCGTGGTGGCTTACGGCTGTACGGCTCGCTCCGCTGAGCACGCCGTCGAGCTTGCGCGGGAGCGAGGTCATCGCGTCGGACTGCTCAAGCTCAAGACCATCTGGCCCTTCGGGGATGCGATTATCGACCAACTAGCGGACCGCATCGATCGCTTCGTAGTACCTGAACTCAATCTCGGCCAGA
Source organism: Phycisphaerales bacterium (assembly GCA_003520025.1). GTDB lineage: Bacteria > Planctomycetota > Phycisphaerae > Phycisphaerales > SM1A02 > UBA12567. The sequence continues at coordinate 12,657 of DOVP01000006.1, read as the reverse complement.
TCAGGCTGGAGGTCCAACGGGTTGTGGGAGGACGAGCCAAGGTAGAAGGCATCAATCGCGCCGACGGCCTGCAGATCAGCCCCGAACAGATACTCGATGTGATAGCTGAGAAAGCATTGGCATGATGACCGTCGAGACACCCGAAATGACGACCTGGGAGTCGCTTCAGGACGTCTTCGAGATCGTTTCCCGACGGGGACCAGACCCGATCATCCTGTCGAGCATCCCCTATCTACCCGGCGACGAGCATCGTCACACCCACTTCCCGGTGGTACTCGGACCACCGGGCCGAGTTATTTCCATGGCCGTCGGCTTGCGGGCCGCCCTCCCCGATACCCCTTTGCTCCTGGTCACCGCAGCCGACAGCGCGACGTTGGGGACCAACCACCTCATCCACACGGCGCGTCGCAACATCGGCATGACGGTGCTGATGCTGTATTCCGATTTGCTCGAAACGGGCGACATCCCGGTCGACCGCACGGGGTGGACCTCCACTGGTTATCAGGTTGAAATGGAACAGGCCGAGACCCCGCTCGAATGGGCCATCGCTTTACAGGCAAGCCTGGTCGGACGCGGCTCGTTGCTCAACCCATCGGAGTTCGCGAACCTGATCGTCGAGGCGGTCGAGACGCCCGGTTTCTCGGTGATAGGGGTGACTGGTGATCCAACGCTTCGAACGGAGGTCATGAGTCGTCGATCCGACTGGCCCGAGTACTTCGCTACTTACCGTGCCTGGTCAGAAGGTATGGCACCGTCGCCCCCATCATCGATTCGACCTGTGCCACCAGCACAGCCCCGTTCATCGACGCCCGCCCGAATCGAGGTTCGCATAGCGGGGATCGGAGGCCAGGGTGTGAAGTTGGCCGGTACCGTCCTCAGCGAGGCGGCCGCACTCGGTGAGGGTCTGTGGGCGACCCAATTCGGAGACTATGGCTCAGCCACCCGTGGCGGGCCCAGTCGAGTTGACGTGGTCATGGGATCGCGACCGATCAGCTATCCGGCCGCTGACAACTCCGACATTCTCATCGTGTTGAGCCGTGAGGCCGCCGCCGCCCACCTCACCCACGCCGGCCCGGGTGCGGCATGTGTGGCTGATGAAGGCACCGTCGAGCCAGGCCCGGGGGGGCCGCTGATCGTACCGATCACACAACTGGCTAGAGAGCACGCTGGCACACCGATTGCTACTGGAGTCACGTCACTGGGTTGCGTGGCCGCCCTGTCCGATGCCGTAGCACTGAGTTCTTTGAAGATCGCCCTGCCAACCCGAATACCCGAGCGAAGTGTCGAGTCCAACTTGAGGGCGATGGAAGCAGCATATAAATTAACCGCCGATTTGATCCGAGGTAACCAAACATGACCAAGAGAGTCGTAATCGTAGGTGGAGGATGGTCTGGCTGTTCGGCCGCGATCACTGCCCGTAATGCTGGCGCTGACGAGGTGGTTGTACTCGAGCGCAGTGACGAATTGCTAGGGGCCGGCATTGTCGGCGGCATCATGCGCAACAACGGGCGCTACACAGCGGCTGAAGAGATGATCGCACTCGGTGCCGGTGATCTGTTCGAGGTCTGCGACGATCACTCGTTGCACCACAATCTGGATTTCCCAGGCCACAAGCACTCGTGGTTGTACAACGTGAACACCATCGCCAACGGCGTTCGCGATGCCCTGCTGGCGCACGACATCGAGATCTGGTTCACGAGTCGGGTCAATGGACTCCACCAATCCGACGGATCGATCGACTCGGTGGAGCTTGACAGTGGGGCCATCATTGAGGGCGATTGCTTCATCGACGCCACGGGTTCCGTAGGCGGACAGAGTTGGTGTACCGACAACGGCAACGGCTGCGTGATGTGCGTTGTGCGCTGTCCTACATTCGGACCCCGGGTCAGTCTCTCCGGGCTAGCAGGTTTGACCGAGCGAGAGGGTCGCCGACCCGACGGGAGCCTCGGCGCGGTGAGTGGCTCCGTCAAGCTCAACAAGGAGACGATGGATCCGAAGCTCGTGGCGGAACTCGATGCCAATGGGGTGATCATCGTGCCCATGCCCCAGTCGCTGATCAACCACCAGAAGCTCACCACCAAGGCGTGCCAGCAGTATGCGCTGCCTGCCTACGCCGAGAACCTTGTCGTGCTCGACACCGGTCAGGCAAAAGCCGTCACGCCGTATATGCCATTGCACGAGATTCGCCAGATACCGGGGTTCGAAACAGTCAGATACGAGGACCCCTACGCGGGAACGGTCGGAAATTCGATCCGCTATGCCGCAATGGTCCGGCGTGAAGACACCATGAAGGTAATAGATGGACCCGACAACCTGTTCTGCTGTGGAGAGAAGTCGGGTCTTCTGGTCGGTCACACCGAAGCAATAGTCACCGGCGCCCTGGCAGGCCACAATGCCGTGCGGGCTCTCGCCGGCCTAGAGCTAATTGAGATACCCGTCGATCTCGCTACTGGATACGGGGTCAAGTACACGACCGAGGGTATGGAGACAGAAGAAGGGATGGGTAAGAAGTACACATACTCGGGATCGTTCCTGTTCGATGCGATGATTGAAGAGGGGCTCTACACCACTGATCACGGGGTGATTGCCGACCGCGTCCAAGCGACGGGGATGAACGGGGTTTTCGCCCACAAGGTGACCTGATGGCGTACATGATCACTGCCCAGTGCATCAACTGCTCCGCGTGTGAAATGGATTGCCCGGTGCGCGCCATAGGGCGAGGACCGAGTCAGTACGTGATCGACTCATCGGTGTGCATCGACTGCGCCGGTTATTTCGACGAACCTCGCTGCAAGCGAGCATGCCCGGTGGACGCTTGTGTACCGGAACGAGCGCACTACATGCATCGAGCCGCTGCTCTGGCCAACCGCGGTGCTCCACCTCTCGTGTTGACCCGTGAAACTCCCCTTGGCCGCGTGCTGGTGACTTCTGGCGACAGCGCTGTCGCAGCACCTTTGAAGTCGAGAGTGGCGACGGATCCAGAGAACTCGTCCACCCACGATTGAAGTGGCGCGCCGCCGTCTGCGTTCGCAGCATGGTCATCGGTATTCGACGAGAACTCAGTCAGTTGTCACCATCACATTGATCGTCACTGGGAAGTTGGCGGATGCTGTGTTCGCCCACGTGCCTGGGGCTCGTGATGGCGAAAGCCAATAGCGGACGGAACACTCCGCGATGACGCTGACCCGATTCGGGTTTCAGCTCCCGAGCTTCACCTTCCCTGGGGTTTCCGACGATCGACTCTTCGACGTCATCTGCGAGGCCGCCACGACGGCAGAAAGCAGCGGGTTCGACTCACTGTGGGTGATGGACCACTTCCACCAAATCCCGTCGATCGGCTCTCAGAGCGAGCCAATGCTCGAGGCATACACGCTCTTGGCCGGTATAGCTGCCAGAACCAGCTCGGCCAAGATCGGGGCCCTTGTCACTGGCGTGACTTACCGTAATCCTGCCCTGCTGGCCAAGGCAGTCACCACACTCGACATCGTTTCGCGTGGTCGGGCTGTGTTGGGTCTCGGAGCCGCCTGGTTCGAGGCCGAACACGATGCCTGTGGATTCAGCTTTCCCGGGGTGGGAGAGCGCATGGATCGCCTTGAGGAGACCGTCCAGATCTGTCGAGCGATGTTCACCCAAGATGAGACCACATTCTCCGGCACGCACCACCACGTTGCCGCGGCGCTGAATCGACCGCCGCCGGTAAGCCCGGACGGACCCCCCATCCTCATCGGCGGCGGTGGCGAACAGCGAACTCTGAAGCTGGTGGCAAAGTACGCCGATGCATGCAACATCTTTGGCGATGCACAAACCGTACGGCACAAGCTCAACGTGCTCGATGAGTATTGCGACGACATCGGCCGCGACCCAGCGGAGATAACGAAGACTCGACTCGGTGCGATCGTGCTGGCCGACACAGCGGAAGATGCCAGAAACTTGGGCGCTGAACTCCGGGTCGCTCGGAACATGGGATGGGAGAAGTACGACTCCTACGTGGTCGAAGGTGAGCACGATTCGGTGCTCGAACAAGTGCAGGAACTGTTCGACGCCGGTCTCGACGGACTGATCTTCAATGTGCACGACCCGACCAACTTCGAGAGCATTGCCGAAATAGGATCCCTGCTGAAGGACAACTTCGGTGTCTGAAGTCCCTCGGGTGACCGATGGAGGCCACGGTAAGAATCTCGAGCAAGGAACGCGGCCACTTGCCGCACTGATGTCGGCTGTGTCATCGCAGACTGCGGCGGTCATCCCCGCATTCCTAGTTGGTGCCCTGGCGCTGGAGATGGGAGACGAACTCAGGTTCAGTGAGGGCAGCCTCGGAGGTGCCGTCGCGTTCTTCTTCCTGTTGGCCGCGGTCATCTCGCCATACGCCGGGACCCTCAGCGATCGGCTCGGGCCCCAGAGATCTCTGCGAATAGCCAATCTGCTCAGCGGTGCTGCCGTGCTTCTAGTCGCGACGGTTGCCTATTCCTACTGGTTCTTGTTGCTGTTTTTGGGTGTTGGAGCCATAGGACTCGCAATCGCAGGACCCGGTACCAAGACGATGGTCGCGAGGGGTGTGCCACTTCGTCACCATGGTTTGGCATTTGGCATCCAAGCCGGAGGCGTACCGCTAGCGATCGTCCTCGCCGGTCTGTCAGTTCCGCTCATTGGCATCCCTGCTGGGTGGCGCTGGGCCTTCGCTGTGGCTGTGGTAGTGCCGGTTGTGGGATTCCTGGTAGCTCCTCCCTACCAAGCTGCCACTACGATCGCGGTCCGTACCGCGGGGAAGTCTCGAGGCCTTAGCGAGATCGAGTACGGACCACTCACCATGCTCGGGATCGCCGCGGCGTTGGGTTCAGCCGCCACTACCACCATGGCCGCTTTCTTCGTCTCAGCTGCCACCGATGCCGGAATCGACCCTGCTACCGCTGGTTATCTTCTCGCCGGTGCCAGCGGCAGCGTCGTAGCCATGCGGATCCTCATGGGATATGTGGCGGACCAACGCGAAGCCGGCCACCTCCACATTGTCACAGCACTTTTGGCCATCAGCACACTTGGCTACCTGGCTGCCTCCACCGGATCGAAGACTCTGCTTCCGATAGGCGCTACGTTCGCGTTGGGAGCCGGTTGGGCTTGGAGTGGTCTTATCGTCCATGCCGTAGTGCGGGTCTACCGGGACTCACCGGGTGCCGCAACCAGCATGATCTCAGGGGGTCTCAATGTCGGTGGAGTGATCGGTCCGCTTGTTTTTGGCCAGATCGTGGAGCACGTCTCCTACCGGGTCGGGTTCACGATGATCGCAGTTTCGGCCTTTCTTGGAGCCGTAGCGGTTGAGCAGGGCCGCCGCCGCCTGGAGCAGCTCCTGGCTGAACGAATGTGACCGAGGATGAGCCGCCGCGCTCATCTGAGCCGGTTGGGTGGCCGGGAGGCACCCTCCCCGTCCATGCACTCTGGGTAACCTCACACACGGATCTGGGCACTCGCGTGCCACAAGATTTGAGCGACGAGATCGACAGGCTGGTTGTGTTTCTCGACTAACTGTGGGGATCAGTTCGTTCCAAGCTCGACGGCTACTCCGGCCGCTGAGCAAGTTCAGAAACCTCGCACCGCTCCTCCGTCGATTCTGATGATTGAGCCGGTGATGAAACTCGCATTCTCGCTCGACAGGAAGGCAACCAGATCTGCGAGTTCCTGGGCCCGACCGAAACGACCGATGGGTATCGTCTCCAAGTGATCGGCTCGAAGACCCTCAATGGTGGTTCCCTCATTCGCCGCTTGTGCTGCTTGGAACCGTCCGAGTGCTGGGGTGTCGAACTGACCGGGTACGACGACGTTGACCAAGACATCAGGTGCCAGTTCCACCGCAAGCGAACGAGCTGCTGCTGCGACACCGCTTCGATAGACACTAGAGAGTGCCAGTTCCGGAGAGGTTTCGATGATCGATCGTGCGGTGATGTAGATGAGTCGGCCATTGCCACCGTCACGCAGGTGGGGGACCGCTGCTCGCCCGATGGCGAGTGCGGGCCGCAGCATCGATTCATAAGCTGTCGCCTCATCTTCAGCCGTGACGTCAAGCATTCCGCCTGGACGCCCGCCTCCGGTGTTAACAACGCAGATATCGAGTCCCCCCAGTGACAATGCCGCTTCCTCGACGACACGGCTGGCCTCACCGGGTTGGATGATGTCACCTGTAATGGCCACTGCCCCGCAGAGCGATGAGGCGACCTCAGCCGCTACGTGTTCGCGTCGTCCCGTGATTGCAACGAGCGCTCCCTCCGCGGCGAGCGTCTCGGCGATACAACGGCCTAGCCCGGAGGTTGAGCCGAAAACGATTGCACGCTTGTCTTGCAGTCCTAGATCCATGGGGGATACAGGGTACAGTCCACGTTCCTGAAGTCGGTATACAGTACACCAACTTTGTGACCGGGAAGGAGTGCAGCACGTGTTCGACGAGTCGTATCTGCATCACAGGTACCCGGTCGAACTCGGGCGGGTACAGAGTCCAGCAACGAACAACCCGCACTGTTGCAGGCCACCCACCTCGCTCGGAACTAGGCATCGCTCCTGGGGTGCTGCAGAATTCGACCAGCAGCGACTCCTTGGCAATCCGTACCGACCAAGACTCAATAACTGATGACCATGTCCTCCCGACGACTGAATTTCAGTTACCTCTGGACCCTGTATTTCATCCTCGGTGGGGCCGAGACAATGATCTCCCCGCTGTTCCCGTTGCTTCGTGACGACTTACATTTGGGTGAGAGCCATCAGGCCGCTCTCTTGGCAGTCGTGGCAACCGGGATCGCGTCATTCAATATCATCAGCGGCGCATCAACACGGTTGCTCAATGAGCGGGCGATCATCCGGCTCGCAGCAGTGTTCCTTTTCATCGGCATGCTCATCTCGGGGACAGCTCAGTCCTTCGGTCCACTAGTCCTGGGCCAAGCCTGCCTGGGTGTGGCCTTCGGCCTGTTCTTCCCGCCTGCGTTGGCTGCAGTCGCCAGAATCTCACCCGATGCTCCTGGCAGGGCCATTGCCATATACGGGCTCGCGTACTCTGTCGGACTCGCTGCCGCAGCAATGAGTGCCCATGCCGGGCAGGACCACTGGCGATGGGTCTTCATGGTTACTGCCATTCCTGGCCTCGCAGCGTTTGTGTGGGCTCCCCGATGGCCCGAGCCCGAGCCCGAGGCCGAATCTGCCGCGCCCCCCCTGATAGCCCAATTGGTTGAATACGGAAGAACGAGGAGCTACCGACTGGCAGGATTCGCCAGCTTTGGAGGGGTCTCAATGCACTACGTGGTGATCGGTTTTGCTCCGGTCTACTTCGTAGCCGGCGGTATCGATATCAGGCGTATCGCAATCCTTCTCGCAGCCGGCAGGCTGCTTTCTGCTCCGGTAAAACTAATTGCCGGCTCGCTTTACGACCGTCGCGGCGGTCCATGGGCAACCCGCCTCATGATGTGGATGACTTCAGTCACGGGTGTCCTGCTCATCCTGCTTCCGGCAAGAATCGGCGTCTACTTACTCGTCCCGTTTGTTGGCGTGGCAGTCTCGGTGCTCCCCGTTTCCAACGCTATGCTCGTCGCCGCTCTACCCGAGCGCTCCGGTTGGGGTATCGGCATCTTCCGCGCCTCTCTTTTGGGCTTGGCTGGGCTACTCGCAGGCTGTGTCAGCCTGCTCTTGAAGTATTTCGAGCTCGAGACATTGATGTTTGCGGCACTAGGCATACCTGCGCTCGTCGCCTTTTCAATGCACCGCGCTCTCAAGGACCCCCGGCAGCCGAATACCAGCACCCGCACATAGCAGGAATACTTGTTGTTCCCACCACGTGGCCGCCCGCGGCCAGGCCGGTTGTCATGTTCACCTCGCGTGTGTAGAGCTGAAACCCGGTCAGTCAGCTGCCGCTGGTACCAAACGCATTGAGCGCGTTCGTGATGTGTTCGCATACAAGCTTCTTTGAACCCTCAGCATCCTGAGCTTTCACCGCTTCGTAGATCGCTTCATGTTCTTCCCAGGTGAATTTTCCACGCCTGTCGACAACGATCGAGAACACCAAATCGGTTCGGTGCCGAAGCGGACTGAGGATCTTCGAGAGGAACGGGTTTCCGGCTGCGTTCTCCAGCGCGACATGAAAGTCTTGGTGCCATCGGGAAGCGGACACGTAGTTCCCAGCGGTTGACTCAGATCGGCCATTTGTTATGCACTCACTCAGCCGCTCCAAGTCTTCATCGGTACGGACCTCGGCCGCGATCTCCGCGGCGTACCCCTCAATCAAGAGTATTAGATCTTGGATCTGGTGGAATTCATCATGATCGATGACACACACGTAGGCACCTTTGCGAGGAACGACATCGACGAGGCCAGTCGCCTCGAGAGAACGAATCGCCTCCCGGACCGGATTTCGGCTCACTCCGAGAGCTTCAGCGAGTTGCCCCTCGACCAATCGGGTCCCTTGCGCAAGCTCACCCTCGATGATCATCGACCGAATCTGACCGACAACGACCTCTCGCAGAGATTGATGATCCACGTGATGCATTATGTGCTGCACCTTCCACAACGGCGAATAGACGAGGACCCGTCCGACCCAGCGGTGCCCGCGATGCACTGCCGAGCGCCGAGAGCACCAAGCGTAATCTGCTTACTGCCCATCACGGCATCGGCAGCAATAGCGGAATCGACAGCCGTCCTTCCGGCCCACAATGTCTCGAGTCCCGTCGCGATCGCAAGTTGATGGCCCGACGCTACTGCCGCCTGTCCACCCCCAGCTGAAGGCGAGTTGATCGACATCATCTGATGGATTGTATGCGACTGCCCGCGTTCGGCGGACTTCCGACATGTCACCATTAATGTGCGACCGTAGCGTTGGTATAAGGCTTCCTGGGCTGAACTGACTTGTCCGCTGAGCGGCCGCGCACTTGCACGGTACGAGCTGATGCGAGCCACGCCAAGATGCTGGATCTAGCCAGCGGCGATCAGTCTCGGCGTCAACTGGTACCCGTACGTCGCGTCCAGACCCAATCGAGTTGCGATCGCTAGGCCGGCTTCGAGCGATGGGCCGTCATGACTGCGTAACGGGCGACGCAACGGGCCCGCTGGCAAGCCGAAAGCGGCCATGAGCGGCTTGAGGGCAACCGGGTTGACCTCCGAATAGAGGTGATGCAGCATGGCCAAATTTTCGAGCCACGCTCCGCGGCAAGCTAAAGCATCGCCATCGTGGCGCCAGGGAGTGGAGATCGTGGCCATCTCCCGTGGCAGAATGTTCCCGCTCATGTTGGCAGTGCCGTGGCCACCGAGCGCCATCAACGGTACGACAAGACCGAGGTTGGGTGAACAGCAACACATCAACGACAGATCCGGTTGGGCCGCGCAGAGTTGGGCAATCTGTGCGACCCGTGAAGTTGACTCCTTGAGCACGGTCATGTTCTGGTGGTCTGCCAACCGAAGGATGTCCTTAACGGCGAGGTCGGTTCCCACACGCGGCGGGTTGTTGTAGAACCCGAGCGGGATGCTGCTGGCATCAGCGACTTCGAGGACATACTCGACGATGTCGGAAGTCGATGCGTTGATGTAGGCGGGTGCGGCAATGATCGCCCCATCTGCCCCTTCCCCCGCAGCGTGCGTGACATAGTCGATTGTGGTTTCAGTGTTGGTGCCCGTACAGCCATACCAGAACTCCATGTCGCCACTCTTGGACTTGAGTGTCTCAGAGACGATCAGTCTGCGTTCTTCAGGGCTCAACATCGACACTTCCCCAGTCGAGCCCATCATGAGGACGGCGCTCGTACCGTTCTCTCGTTGGAAGTCCAACAGCGCTCGCATGCCTTCAAAGTCGATGCTTCCATCGCGGTTCATCGAAGTGATCAGAGCTACGAACGAGCCCTCGATACGGGGTTGAGTCATTCTTCCAACTCCTAGTCGGACCGTTGTCCGCAAAGAACCTGCATACGCTGACGGAGGCTACTCGTCGTTGATCTCCAAGGCGAGACACCGATCCCCTTGTAGAGCGGGGAGCCCGAAGCGAGGTTGAAGTTCTCCATAACCACTTGCGGAGAGGAAAGAAAGGGACTAGAAAGGCGGACAGTGAGCCGATCCTTAGGGAGAGGTTCACTCGGAGAGAAGGCCAAAACGTGGAAGTCCTTCGGGATGACTGCACCTAGAACCCTTCGGGGGGCTTAGGCCAAAGCACTGAAAGGTCGCTTATGCCCTCCCTCCGGGTAGGGGCCCCTTCGGGGGCCTTTGCCGCGTCCCAGCCCAGGTGCGCCATTACTCGAACGCCTAGAGCCCTATCGACAATGGGCTTCAGGTCTGTTGCGTCCCAAGCGCCCTTCCCCAACTTGGCACGGGACAAGCCATGATTTGTTGAGTATGGTCTGCCCAGAGCGGGTAGCCGGCCCACTGGCCCTAAGGGGCCCGGGGGAGTGGTCCGCATATACGGATCGGTACATCATCGGTGTGCATGCCTAATTCCCGCCGAATTGGCGCCACCGGTATCGATCCCAGGTCGGCCTCTGGCTCCCGCCGCCGGGGGCCGACCGCTTTTTGAGTTGTGGGTACGATTTGCAGCGAATCGGAAGTCTTAGCTTTGGCTGACCATCACGAATATGGGAAGGCTGGCAGAGGCGGCATCGATTGTCGCGGTATCGACACTTGCCTCTAGGCCGTCATACCTGACGACGCGTACCAGTCCCGTCACTTCAGATGGCAGGACAGCTCCATTCCACAATGCGTACACAGTTGAGCCATCCGGCATGTCAAAGCGCGCCGACGTCGAAGAGAGCGGTGTGACAGCATCGAACACGCCAACAGCGTCGACCACGGCCTCCCATGCGTCGCGGATCGCCTGTGAGACCCTCGGTCTGCCGTAGGCGGCACCTGCTATCACGACGACCTCGGCCCCGTATAGGAACGAGATGACCGAGCCCGTGAAGGCGAGTTGGGCCAGTTCATCTTCAGATCGGCTGCTACCCGGCATGGCACCGATCTCGGCTTCTGTGACCCAGAAGGGGGTCGTTGAGTAGTCGAAGGCATCAAGGAAGTTCCGATACTGACCTGAGAAGAATGAATCGTCGCTACTTATTGAATGGATGTTTCCGATGTCAAAAAGGCCAGATGCGCCTTCCAGCACTGGAATCCAGTAGTCCACCATGAAGCCGAACATCCCAGCCTGGCCGCCCAGAAGCACAGATGCCTCATGGTCGGCTGCTCGAATTGCTGATGAGGTGGCTTTGAGTAGTTCCAAGTAGGAAGTCGGGTCACCCTGGAAGAAGGACATTGACTCGGGACCCTGCATCTCGGGTTCGTTGGCTACCTCCCAGTGGCGGATCGGATAGGCGAGGCCAGGCATATCGTCAATGCCATCACCGTCGTAGCGCTCGACCGTCGCCTGCACCCATGCCCCATAGGCATCCATATCACAGGGTGGGTAGAGAGAGTCACCGAGCTCACCGAGCATCGCCGGGTACTTGGGCTCGTTGGCGTGACAGGAGTACTGGTCCCAGTCGGCAAACGGCCAGATAGTGGAGATGATACCAACCCTGTCATCTTGCATCTTCGAAACCACGCGGTCGGTCTGCCTCCAGCTGTAGCGGCCAGGCTCCCTTTCGATCTCACCCCAGATGAAGGGACCTGGATGGGGTCGCCTCCATCCGCCTGGGCCACCGTCCACTCCAGAGCTGATGTGGCCAAAGTGGCTCACACCCACATCATCGGGCCATGAAAGAGGCCCTGATGTGCTTGTTTCGAGGCCTGCACCAACTGCTGGCGACGATGTACCGCTAATACCAACTAGGCAAGGAGCCACCATCTCCAACTCGGCATCAGTTGGTTGGCGATCCTTAATGCTGATGAAATTGGACATCCCCAGCTCACCTGCCAGACATTCGGTCATGTCCATGTCACCGGCGATAACTGCCTCGATGGCGACCATGAACTGATCAATCGGTGCCATTGCGACTACAGGCGGAGACTGCAGAGCAGTTGTCGTGGGTGTAGAGGTGGTGGTCAGTTGGGTGGGGAGTGTCGAGGATGTAGTTGTCGCCACAGCAGCGGTGGTCGCAGAGGTAGCTGGCGGGGCAGTGGAAGTCGTCGGTGGCGCAGTGGTCGGGGGGCTGGTACTCGTTGCCGGCGTCGTGGGTGCACCGCTTGTCAAAGGCGCGGTGACTTCGGGTTCAGTGCTGCACGCTGCAGCTAGTAGGGACAACGCCACCGCGACAGGTACCAAGCGCAACATGTCAGTCTTCGTCGTCTTTTTCCCAGAGGTCGTTTACGCGGTCCCAACTCTGTTCAAGCCGCTTGTTTGCCTTCAGTGCAGAAGCTGCCAGCGCGGTTACCAGCACGCTCACAGCAACAGCGGTGATGAACAGGGAAAGCAAGGAACCATCGGATGCGTCGGGGATGATGGAGGCCACGAGGGCATTGATTGCGTCCTTCCATGCCAAGGCCACAACCAGGCCAAAGGCGGTCATGAGGGACGCCATGATGATGCCCCTGACGTTCAGCTTCTCAACGTGTTCCTGGAAGTCGCTCATAGCGGCTGGGTTCCCTTCTCGCCTAGTGGTCGGATGACCTGCTAAGTCATGAGAATATTGCCCCAAGGGGCTCAGGCCCTACCTAATGCCGGGATATTGGATTAATGGAATAGGACGCGATCCAGGAAGTCGAAGATCGCCTGGCCGATAG
>DOVP01000039.1:538-4152 GCA_003520025.1 Phycisphaerales bacterium | reverse complement strand
ACTTGGGGCACGCTTCCGAACGATCTGCCGAGTGAACTGGCCCCGAAGCATCGATCATTCTGAGCGGCGACGCTGCAGCCAAGTGCTGCACATTGGCACCGTCATACACGGGCTGGTGAGATCCAAGAGAACCGGCTCAGCAATCACCCCACCAACTGATCACGAAGAGAATGTCGGATACGTCCACGACGCCATCGCCATTGACATCTCCGGAACCAGATCCGCCGAAGTTGGCAATTACCAGAAGCACATCATTGACACCGACGGTTCCATCTCCGTCCACGTCGGCACTACATCCACCCGGGCACGTGTCCTCGAAACTGTTGCCGCCTCCGTCCACCCAAGTGATTCCGATGACATTGGGATCGTTGTGGCAGAGCAGGGTCCCGGAAATCACAGGATTTCCTGTGGAGAGAATGCAGTAGTTGGACGTGGCGATGTTGTCCCGAATGATGCAGTCGCTGATGGCTGGATCACCATTGATCCGAAATGCAGAACCCGTCGTCATATAGCCACCGGTAATGGTGAACCCTTCGATGATCGACGTCTCGCCATCCATCAACGTGACAACAGTCCCCTGCTGCTGCGCATCGATGATCGTCTCCTCCGCACCTGATCCATAGAGGCTCAACGATCGCCCTCCGAAGTCAATCTGTTCGGAGTACACCCCCGGACCTACCTGAATGATCGATCCGGTCGGAACATCATCAATCGCTGCCTGAATCGTTGCATAGTCACCCGGAACCTGCACGGTCACGGGCGGCTCGACGCCAGCCTTGTCGATCCACGTCCGCCAACCACCACTGTCGCGCCATTCGTGGGCGAGCCAGATGGCTGTGTTATCCGGATCCGGCGAAGCGCCGCTGTAGTCGCCCCACCTGCCACTGGTTTCAGGCGCGCTGCTGGACTTGACCAGACTCGCTGGTTGGAGCGTGCCGCTTGGATCAGATGGATTCCGCAAAGCACGCCACATCGATGTGTATTCATTCGAAGCGGAACGCGCAAAGACAATGCAGACGTTGTTGTTCCCATCCACGGCGATGGACGGGAAGAAAGTGTAGATGCCTGTACCTTCGTCGATTTCACCGGATTGGGCCAAAGTCGGGACCTGCCCAGAGTCGGGCCAGCCACGAAGGTCGATCTCGTACCACCGCACGCGTGCGCGACTGCTTCCAACGTGGTGTACCGCCCAGATCGAGCCGTTTCGATACATGCAGGACCAGAACCGAGGCTCGAACAGATAGTGCTGCGTGCTGGTTCCCTGTTGGGGGACTTGCGACGGGTATGAGTAGGTCGGCACCTGGAGATCGAAGGACTGGGTGCTTGGTGTTCCAAGCGGGTCGAGAATCGCATGAATGCGCACCTCGTTGAAGTTCACCCCATTGCCACTCCCCTCCGAAGACTGCAACATGAACTGAGGAACACCTGGTTCATCATCGGTACTTCGCGCAAGTCCGAGCGACTGATTCCCACTGCCCGAGAGCATGAGTTCACGGGTTCCCGAAACAGGATCGCCCACAAGAACCTGTTCCTTCGGGACCATAAGTATTGGGTACTTGTCGGGACCAAACATGTCGCACGAGAGGTACACCGCATCATCTCCAACCGCGAGGTTTGGAGAATCGATGTCATCATCGATGTGGCTCATGCTCAGCCGATATTTGTGCCAAGCTCCTGCCGGAGAGGAATTCTCCGAGACTGCCAGAAGGAAATACGATCCGCCTCCACCACTGCGCTCGTTGGCCATGGCGAAAAAGCGATTGCTTCGCTGGTCGTACACGACTTCGGGGTCGAACACGAAGGACGTTGCGCCCACCTCGCCCCAGAATCCATAGGAGTCTTCGATCTCGTCCTGAAAGACGAGTTGACCCGAATGGGTATAGCCGGCGATGCCGCCATTCACGACCTCGACCACGTGATTCGGCCCGGCGGCGAGATCTGGATCGGGGGGTGTCCATCCGGTCGGCCCCATGCCTGCAAACCCGATGTCACCACGCTGGGGTCTGGCGTTCACTGGTGGCGGAACCGGCCTGAATTCTGGATCCCATATGGGAGGAATCGGCGCATTGGCCTGCACCATGGCGTACGTCAAATCAGGTTCGGGAAGATCCAGCGACGTCCATCGGGCGGTTCCGGCGCGTCCTGTCGCAAGAAGCGTCGCGGCCTTGCGATCATCTCCTGCTGAACCTCCCGCCGCAGCCAGCAAGGTGCCGTTTCCGCTCATATGCAGACGAGCGGTTCCTCGCGCACGTTCAAGATGGGCGCCTTCGCCAAGGAGAATGCTTTCTCCAAACCATCCACCGGGTTCCGCGATACGCGCGTGAACCTCATGAACGGGCTTGTCGATATTCCATGCCACGCCGCACCGACCTTCAGGATCAACCGCTGCTGCTGCGCCGCTGATCCAGCGGCCGGGAGTGGGTGCTGCAATGGTCTGAGGTGCATCATCGATACCAAGACGTTGCGCCTGCACCTGCCAACCATGCGGATCACGCGCCAGCCAGGTCGCCAGCACGGTCTGTCCGTTGGAGGCGATGGCCGGCTCGATTGCATCGGCGGCAAGTATGCGAGGTTCGCCCACGGTGCCATCAGCAGTCATCTCAACGGCATGCACCGTGAAACGCTCATCATCACGAGATGCCCAAACAATGACCCAGCCACCCGGAATAGACGCAATGGAAGGGCTGGCGTGATGACCTGATCCGGTCGAGACATCGAACTCGGATCCCGATGCGCCATCTGGGTGCAGCAGCCGAGCGTGAACGCGCCGACCTTCTTCTGTAGGACTTGTCCAAACTGCCATTGCCGTATCACCGGCCCCTGCAGAGAGCACGACTTCGTTCTGATGACCATGTCGCTGCACATTGACTGCGACTTCGTCATGCCACGAGAATCCATCGAACCACCGAGCGACGATGCCGCCTTCCTGACCATCCTGCCCCCAACTCGTCCATGCAGCCCAGGCTTCACCGTCGGCGTTCATGCAGACGGCTGGATGCATCTGGTGCCCCTGCACATTGGTATTGATCGTGAACTCTTCGCTCGCGAACGTGCCGTCGGCGTGGAGAAATCGGCCTTGGATTCCGTAGAAGCCACCTTGTTGGCGACGCGAATCCCAAGTGACCAGCACGCGGTCTTCGCCGTCTGCTGCCAGCGCAACATGGTCCTGAGCACTTGGCGCAAACTGGCTGAGCCGCTCAATCTGCGTGTCATGATGAACGGCGCATCCCGCGCACAGCACGATCGTGATTCCCAGGGCACCTGTCTTTCGCATAACGCTCTCCATACTTCTCAAACCCACAGCATCCGATCATCGATCCTAGCAGGCCTCCTACTCCGCCAAAGACACGAAAATGCCGAGAAACCCCTATTTTCGGACCTTCCTAGGGCAGTCGTTCGTGGATCACATCCGTGATGCGCCACCACGAGACGACGGGAAAGAGAGGTGAACGAGTACATGCTGGCTGATGGAGGCACACGCTCCCCCATCGCAATCCCGCTTGCCACCTGCATCAAGCCTTTCCTGCCACTCTCCGGTGGCCCGTGCTACCCTCTTCTGTCCATCTTCGCGGGTGTAGCTCAGTGGTAGAGCGTCAGCTTCCCAAGCTGAATGT
>DOVP01000039.1:0-196 GCA_003520025.1 Phycisphaerales bacterium | reverse complement strand
CCCTTCACCCGCTTCACTCCGAAGACGTGGTCCGCCTCCGGCGGAGCACGTCTTCTGCGTTCCGCGTGTGAGCGTGTCCGCCAAGGCGGACACGCGGGCTGGCTGCGCCATGCCACGGTGCTCTGGTTCTCGGCCCGCCTTCGGCGGACCTCCGACGACTCGCCGAAGGCGAGTCTGCAATCCCCTTCACCCGCTT
>DOVP01000061.1 GCA_003520025.1 Phycisphaerales bacterium | reverse complement strand
CATGCGAAAGATCAAGGGCGGCCTACTGGTCGATATTGGCGTCCCCGTCTTCCTTCCTGCATCGCAAATTGACGTCAGACGCCCTGGCGATGTCGGTGAGTTCATCGGCAAAACCATTCGTGCCGAAATCCTCAAGATCGATGAAGATCGCCGCAACATCGTCATCAGTCGCCGACGTGTGCTGGAACGCGAGCGGTCCGAGGCCAAAGACAAGATCCTCTCGAATCTCGAAGAAGGCGGTCTCGTCAAAGGTACCGTCACAAACATCGCCGACTTTGGCGCGTTCATCGACCTTGGTGGCATCGACGGTCTGCTGCACATCACCGACATGAGTTGGGGCCGCGTCAATCACCCCAGTGAAATCTGCAAACCCGGCGATGAAGTCGAGGTCAAGGTACTCCGCATCGATCGCGAAAAAGAAAAAATCGCGCTGGGATTGAAACAGAAGGAACCATCACCTTGGGACGATATCGAGGAGCGATTCCCAATCAACAACCGTATCACGGGCAAGGTGGTCAGTTTGGTCAGTTATGGCGCCTTCATCGAACTGATGGAAGGCATCGAAGGACTGGTCCATGTGTCGGAAATGTCCTGGACGCGGAGGATCAATCACCCGAGCGAAGTTGTCTCCACTGGTGATGAAATCGAGGTCGTGGTGCTCGATATCAATCGCGACAAGCAGGAAATCTCACTTGGCATCAAACAAACCGAACTGAACCCATGGGAACTCGTCGCCGAGCGATATCCGGCGGGCACAGTCGTCGAGGGCACCGTTCGCAACCTCACGAACTATGGCGCCTTTATCGAGATCGAACCGGGCATCGACGGACTGCTCCATGTCTCCGACATGTCGTGGACCGAAAAGATTTCACACGCCAACGAAAAGTACAAGAAGGGTGATCCTGTCGAGTGTGTCGTACTGGAGATCGATCAGGAGAAGCAACGGGTCGGCCTCGGTGTCAAGCAGTTGGCTGAGGATCCGTGGGTTTCCGCGATCCCGAACGCCTATCACCCCGGCATGGTCGTACACGGCACGGTGACCAAGATCACCAACTTCGGCGTCTTCGTCGAGTTGGAGACAGGGCTCGAGGGCCTCCTGCACATCTCAGAACTCTCTGATGAGAAAGTGGACGATCCGCAGGACATCGTGAAACCCGGCGAGGCCGTGGATGTCAAGATCCTTCGCGTGGATACCGATGACCGAAAGATTGGCCTCAGTCTCAAGCGGGCCCAGTGGGGCGACGCCGCCCAAACCGCCGATGAGAAAGGCAAGGACTTCGAATCACAAACTCCTGAGCCGGATGCGCCAACCCGCGGCGGCATGGATGACCACGGCGCCCTCGGTACTGACAAGATCGAACTCTGATCGATCGCTGCAAGCAAGATTGTGGCAGCTCCCTGTCTCTCCCGGCAGGGAGCTGCAACGCGATCAGACAACTGTCTGGCTGATCGCCTGCTCCGCGGCCCGCAAGGCTGCTAGCACATCGCCACGAACGTCAGAATCGTCAATACCACCATTTTGCGGCGTTGAGCGGTCCAATGCATAAGCGTCGCAATCGTCACGGCGCTACCTCCTCTGATCTTCTCATCATCCAGTATCGGCACCGAGGCCGACCTCCCTTACCATGTCCCGGGTCCAGCCAAACGCAAGGACCGGATCTGAAATGGAGCGTATGAGCCATGGCCAGAGGCGTTCAACGTGGGTACTTGGGGGGCGCATGCGGATTGTGCGGGCTGATCGCAGTTGCTGCGATGGCCAGCACACCGCCTGATCCGGGTACCGCAGTCGATGTCTGGATGCGTGTTCGGGGCGATATCGACGGACATGAAATCGATTTCGCCCAGACTGATCCCCCCACCGCGGTTCAACTGATCCTGCGGCACCAAGGGCGACCGTTGGCAAGCACGTGGGGCGCAAGAGCCGCTGGACATGCCGACCCTGTACGACACGCAACGGTGGCCTTGCTTGACAAAGCACGCTCAAATGGAATGCTCGTCAGACTGCCGCCCGACTTGATTGATGAGGGGTTGCGAGGAACGACGCTGGAAGCAGAAACTGCCGGAGCATTCGAACCCTTGACCGCGGCGACGCTTGAAGCAATCGCGGACGATCTCAATCCCGCAGCTGATGGAATCGCACTTCGAGTGGGCAATCACTGGCATGTGCGATTCCCCTCTGCAATGCGAATGACCGGTAGCGCCGCTACGCTCGACACGCTGCACGAACTGGCGGCCGTTGCCGAACTGAGTACGGATGCACTTCGGGAGGCGCGCCAGACGGGCCATGCGGCACTGTATAGATTCAGCACTATTGATCTCGTGCAACGCTCAGGTGATCGTATGCCACACATCTTCAATCGAGGCGAGAGTGTCACTTCGTGGATCTGTGATCGGACCGCCATGCTCGGTCAACTTGAGAACATCGTCGTCCATCTCGGGACTCACTTCACTACCCCGACGACGTCGGGCAGCAACGACACGACGATACTCGGTGGCACATATCTGCCTCACTCAGACCGCTGGAAACCCGTCATTGCTTCTCCGAGTGACTGGGCAATCGCCCGGCTCGCGTTTCTCACCGCTGCGAAAACACCGGATCTCGATCCTTTGATCATCAAACGATCGCTGCAGTGGGCAGAAGACTGTTCTCTCTACTCGCCAACCGCCGATCAGCTGCCTGTCGCACTGCGATTGGAGTGTGCGGTTTCGCCTTCCGAGAAACTACTCGAACGCGCCACCAGCCTGCTCGATAATGCCAACGCCACGCCATCCGATCGGGCGCTTGCGGCGTGGGCTCTTGCGGGGCATCGATCCACGCATCCCCATGTCCGGGCATTCCTGAACGAAATCACTCTGCTGCCTCCTTCTCAATTGATGCATATGCTCCCGTGGCTGGGATGGGCGGATATCCGACTTGCAGCCGCCGACAACTGTCCGCCAAGACTGACGCCATTCTGGAATCTGCTCAGTACCAGAATCGCAACCACCATTGGGGATACCACCACGCCAACCGCCGACATGCTGCCATTGGCCGCATTCCTCGCATCGGCTGCTGGCGACCGCAACATCTATCCCGCCGCCGAACAGGCTGACGCGTCGCAAGTCTTGTGTCGCTCGCTCGAACTGCTCGATCTGCTCGTGGTCGATCTGGACGAGGCTCAGTTCTATCCTGCCCCCAGCACCATGCAAGGAGGTGTTCGATTATCTCCATGGGACGAACGAATGCCGATTTGGGCTCAGGCAATGGCTATCATGATGCTTCATGAAGCGCTGAAGGCGATGCCGGTTACAGTGCAGAGTGGGGAAATGACACCATGAAACAACTCCAATGGACGCTCTTCGCACTGGCGGTTGTCGTGGGTTCAAATCATGTTGCCGGCGAATCAAGTCCAGAGCAGAAACAACGCGACGGTGCCGTGCTTGCCAAACTCATCTACACAGATATCGACGTTGCCATTGAAGAGCAGACCATCGGACAGATCGTCCGTCTGATCGCAGACAGTTGCGGTGTGCCCATTCGACTGCTGAAACAAACCAATGCCAGACCCAATGGGCTGGACCCGAACCTCACCGTCACACTCATCACGGCAAATCGACCTGCACTGAATGTGTTGCAAGACGCATTGAGCCTGTGCGGAGAAACGGTGCCCTGCACTTGGCAGGTGCGGCACGGCTCCATCGAGGTCTCGACGAAAGAAGTACTCGGCGGCGATTCCATGCAGGTGGTTCGAGTACTGCCCATCGAGGATCAACTTCAGGAAGTTCCCAATTTCGACAACCCACCCAATCTCAACATCGGCGGTGGTGGTGGCGGCGGTGGCGGCGGTGGCGGCGGAGGTGACTTTGGATTTGATGATCTCGCCACCCGTCGAGACCGATTGATCGAAGTCCTGACCCACAACATCGAACCCGCTGCTTGGAAACGAAACGGGGGCAACTGGGCTCACATGCAGCCCTATGGACGGTCGTTGGTGATTCGCGCCCCCCGATGGATCCACCGGCAACTGACTGGGTTCGATTTCAGTATTCCCCTACCACCCGGTCGAACACCCAGAGCACTTCGATTTGAGGGCGACCAGATCCGCGTTGAAGTGCCGCTGAGTGAACGGCTCAAACGCGAGGCAGCCCCTCATTCGTGACGAAGTGCCTCGATGGGATCCTGTCTGCTGGCGAGAATGGCCGGGTAGATCCCGAAAATGATGCCCGTCGCGGCCGCCACCGTGAATGACACCACAACCGACCACAGTGTAATAGAGGCTTCGAAGGTGATCTCGGTCTCGATGTACCGCTGAATAAAGGGGAGCGTCAGCACCCACGGCAGGATGCGATCGACCGCAAGCGAAAGGCCAACTCCGAGCAAGATGCCGAGCACACCACCCGCAGCCGAGAGTGTTCCGGTCTCGACTAGAAACTGAGCGATCACATGCCTGCGGGTCGCGCCCATGGCCCGACGAATCCCGATTTCTCGCGTTCGCTCGATAACTGAGGCGAGCATGATGTTCATAATGCCAATGCCGCCAACGAGCAGGCTGATGGCGGCAATGGCAGTGAGCAGCAGGTTCATCGCGAAGGTCGTCCGCTCGACGTTGGCCAGCAACTCCCACGGCACAATCATCGCCACGTCGCCTGCATCCTCATGTCCCATGGTGATGACACGGCGAACCCGCTCGGACATCGGCAATACACGATCGGTCTGCGGGGCTTCAATATAAATCTCGGAATAGCGAGTCTCCTCACCAGAAAATGACCCGCTGACCCGGCGGTACACCGTGTCGCTGAACTCCATACGACCGGTAGAGAGTGGTATGTGAACATCCAAATTCAAATCCCGCCCCACCAAGGCAACGCCAGCGCCACCCGCGAGCCCGACTGGCTCCAACACGCCAACGACCTGAAAAATCCCATCATCGATTCGAATTGATTGGCCTAATGGATTGTCCAATGGAAAAAATTGATCTGCCACAGCAGAACCGATCACGGCCACTCTGTTGTGTCCATCCTGGTCCTCGGGAACCAGATATCGCCCACCCGCCGCGACTCGAAGGTTGAGCACATCGAGCAGTTCCGGTGTCGTCCCGAACACTTGACTGGTCGTTCGGCGTGACCCACGAGAGATCTCAGCACCAAAGGCCTTCAATGGAACCATGTGGGAAGCATCGGTCACGGCCTGCTTCAGTCGATTCCAGTCGGCATCCTCCAACCCGAAGCGAGCCACGAAACTTCGCCGCTCCGTTCCAACGGAAGAGGATTCTGGTGGCCGTTGCGAGCGAACGATGATGTTTCTCGCTCCAAGCGCCTGGATATCCCTGATCGCCGCCTGCTTGTTTCCCTCGCCAATCGCTACCATCAGGATCACCGCCGCGACACCAAGAATGATGCCAAGACTCGTCAACACCGATCGGAGCGCGTGCAGCCGAAGATTGGAAAGGCCGAGTCGGATTGTCTCGAGCAGGAATGCCATTCCCCCCCATGGTAGTCTCGGCGTATGAGCCAACCCCCCGTCATCACCGCCATTGAAGAAGTCGCATCATCTCGGGGCTGGCATTTTCGATGCGATCTGGGAGGAGCTGGAGAGACGCTCGTGCGGCTGGACTGGGCAGACTACGGCCACTGGTGCCCTGGAGGCGATGTTGGACCATCGTTCATTGCAGAGGCCGTCATCCGAACGATGCTTGAGCATGGTGCCACGGTCCCGGCGGACTTCGACGCAGCGAGGGTCCGCCATGTGGTGCCCGATGCCGATGAGCGAATCGCCGCCTTAGTCAGGCGATGATCGCGTAGGATTTCCATCCATGTCTCGCGGCATCAGCCTCGCCAACAAGTGCCTGATCCTCTTCGGCTGCGCCATCGTCGTGATCCTCGTCGGCGCGCTGCTGGTGCCGTGGGTCGGTGTGCGAAGTTTGATCCACGAAAATCAGATCGAGATCGCAGAACAGGTGTCGGAAGCATGGCTCGCGGGGAAGATCAAGCTCGGCGGACTGCATCACCTGCGGCAGACCGAACTCGAGGTAGCAGGGCCGGAGGGTGAGATGCGTGTGTCGTGGGTTCCAGTCGATGACATCGATGCGAACTCCGACCCCGGTGCCTTTGCGAGCAAGGCACTGCAAACCTTCACAAACAGCCCTGAAGAGCCGTGGTTTACCGCGACACGAATGGAGGATGATCACGAACTCATTCTCTTCGCCAAGCCAGTGACCGCATCGAGGCTTCGCACCTTGGGGAACTCACAACTGACCGACTTCAGTGCTGGCGTCTCGGCACCAACCGTAACCGATCCCATTCGCGGCTTGCTGGTCGTATCACGAAGCACGCGATTTGGTGAGGCCCAACTCGATCGAAGCCGAGCCGTGATCGTGCTGACCGGATTGGCTGCAGGCGTCTTGGCGGTCTTGGTGTTCTGGTTCATCCTTTTTAGACTGATCTTTTCTCCAGTGCGCCGTCTGCGACGCGTAGTCGATCGCATTGGTGAAGGGCAGATCGATGCTCGGGCGGACATCAATACCGGTGATGAGTTCGAGGAATTGTCTATCGGGCTCAACCAGATGCTCGACAGCCTCGGCGAGGCCCGAACAAGTCTGGAGCAGATGAACGAGAACCTCGACCTCAAGGTGTCGGAACTGGCCGAAGCCAATGTCGGCCTGTGGGAGTCCTCCCGGTTCAAAAGTGAATTTCTCGCAAACGTCAGCCACGAACTCCGCACCCCCTTGAATTCCATCATCGGCTTCGCTGATCTGCTCCGCGAGGAGTTGATGGCCACTGGCTCGGGGCAGGAAAAGCACCTCCGCTTTCTTACGAACATCACAACGAGCGGTCGGTCTTTGCTTGAGATGATCAACGAGTTGTTGAACATGGCAAAGATCGAGGCTGGACGAATGGAACTCGCAGTCGAGCCGGCCAGCATCAGCGATCTGGTTGAGGGGATCGTCGGCATCATGACGCCACAGGCCAAATACAAGTCAATCAACGTCGTACCGCAATTTGATGCGTCGCTGCCGACAATCGAAACCGATCCCGGCAAAGTACAGCAAGTGCTGTACAACCTGCTCTCGAATGCCATCAAGTTCACGCCGAAGGGGGGCGAAGTGATCGTGTCGGCCGAACGGATCGTCGAGGGCGGTGTGACGACCGGAGTAGCACTTTCGGTCACCGACACAGGACCGGGCATTCCCGAAGACATGCGGGACCTTATCTTCGAGAAGTTCAGGCAAATCGACGCGAGCCATACCCGCGAGCACTCAGGCACCGGATTGGGGCTGGCCATCTGCCGTGAACTGGCGGAGATGTTGCAGGCGGACCTCTCGCTCGTGTCGGCACCTGGACGCGGCGCCTCATTCCGGCTGACCCTACCGGTTGCCTATCGGCCGCCGAAACCACGGACGCTCATGAATCAAGCGTAGGTTTACTCCACTCCCAGTCCTCGGACTTGTGAAGGACACCCGCCGACTGCTTGATGCAGCGGCGGCAGATCGCAGAGTCTCGCTTTCCTGACCACATCGGCTCTTCTCGCCGCTCCAGACACATCGTGCAGGCCGGCTGCGGCGTCCCCCCGCTGCCAATGATGATCGATTCATAGGCCGCACTCAGGCAACGACCGCAGATCAAACTGCCCTGGTGCCCCTCGACACATGGGATGTCCTCTGCCCAGGCAGCATCGCCACAGAAGTCGCACAGCACATCGTCTGCCTGCACGTTATCCGGATCGGTGCCTTCACGATGCATCGGCTGGCTCCTCACAAAATGGCTTGCGAACAAGCGTCATTGCATGAAAGTGGCGACCCTCGCGTCGATACTTTCGCTCAAAATTCGTCCCCACAACTTCGCCGGAATCGGCCGAACCAGGTGG
Source organism: Phycisphaerales bacterium (assembly GCA_003520025.1). Taxonomy (GTDB): domain Bacteria; phylum Planctomycetota; class Phycisphaerae; order Phycisphaerales; family SM1A02; genus UBA12567. Next base: position 5,427 of record DOVP01000061.1, on the reverse strand, counting down.
TCGAAACGGCTGCTGATCGAACAGGTGCGCATGCCTGTTCGCGTGATCCAAATACCAGGCCCAGAGATCATCATGATCCGTCACAAGGTGCACACATCCCTCTGTTGTGAGAACGCGATGTATCGCCTGCATCGTGTCGTCCTGCACAAACCGCCGCTTGTGGTGCCGCTTCTTGGGCCACGGATCGGTGAAATACAGATGCAGAACATCCACGACACCGGCGATGCACTTGAAACGAATGAACTCGCTGCCATTGTCATGGAGCAGCAGAACGTTGGTGAGTTGATTCCGTCTCGCCCGGTCCGCTGCATACCGGTAGAACTCACGGGACCACTCGATACCAAGAAAGTTGGCATTCGACTGGATCGTGGCCTGCTGAACCAGAAACGTGCCCTTGCCGGATCCAATCTCAATTTCAAGCGGTTGATCCGCTGCGGCAAACAGTCTGCGTGGATCCAACGATGCCCCGTCCGATTCAGGGAGATCATCCGCCTCGATACCGTACTCGCTCGTGTCGTACGCACGACCGCGTGAGAGACCGAAACTCATTGTGTGTCAGGTCCAGTGCGTATTGTCGTGGGGTTGCGAATCAACTGCGGCTTGATCCACTCAAGCAGCGATCGCAGCGTGGAGGGCGCGATGGTCATACGAATACGCTTGGATGAGTGTGACGGTGATGCCCCCACGGGCTGAAGGAGATGGTTGACCCCCGGAAGCAATCGCGGCTCAATGCTCACTCCTCGCGAACTGGCCGAGTCAACCAACGCCTTCAAGTTGGCGCCTGCATCGAATGTCGCATCTTGATCACCCTGCATCGCAAGAATGGGAACACCACGCACGCGAGGCATTGTGGCACGAGGATCGTAGGAGAGCCAGAACCGCCAAGTCGAATCTTGCGCTCGATCAACCGCGGATTGCACTTCTTGAGCGGATGTTGTTCCTGACAGTCCGAGGGCAGAACGCTGCGCATCAAGCCATGTCTTTGCCGACTCCCGAAGTGCGTCCACATGAACCGACTTGATGGCGTAATCAAGATATGCCTCATACGCTGTAATCACGTCGTCAATCATTTTCGCATCGACATCTGACTGCACCAGCAATGACCGAAGCCGAGTCGATTCGATGATGCGACCGGGCAAACCTGGTGATGACAACAGCACAACGGCTGTCACGCCCTCGTCAAAAGCCGCCACGTGCCTCGCTGCGATCGAACCACCTTGGCCGTGGCCGATCATCGCGACATACCGCGCATCGATATCCGGCTGCTCAGCGACCCACTCCATCCACCTTCGCAGCCCGCGGCGGCGTGCGACGAAGTCTGTCCCGCCGTCATCGAGCCGAAGGGTGGCGATACCCGCATCAGTCAGCGCCTTGGTCAGCACCAACAGCAGTGGGTGTTCATCGATCGTGCCGTTGCGATCCGTATCCGCCTCCCCAAGAAGTACCGCCAATGGAAAGGGGCCTGCCCCGAGCGGCATGGCCAGCACACCGCTCAGTGTCGGCTCTCCGGTCGACTCGACCTGCACCGAACGCTCTCGCCAAGAATAAGGCGCGACTGGAACCTGTGGCCGCCGCGTGGGTGTGCTGCGATCCCGCTGCAACTCCACGACCCGCACTCGCTGGCCTCTCCCCCACAATCCGGTCACCATGGGCTCGCCAGGCTGCATTGTGAGCGCCACCGGATCGCCCGCGGCGAGTGAGGGGAGCGAGAGCATCAGAACGCCATTGGTTCCCTGAACATCGACCGGATATCCCAATACGCCAGACTCCGGGAAGTCAACTTCGCCGAGCCAACCGTCATCTCGCCGGCGAAGATGAACCGTCAGGGGCACCAGATCATCTTCCGTAACTGGAATGTCCACGCCGTAGACGATGTGATCCGGCATGGTCCGCACCATCGGGCGGTGGTCGAGATGAAAAACACCTGGAGATGCCAGTGCCCCCCCGGTTACGGTGCCCGAGAGCGATTGACCGTCCTCAGAACGCTTCCCACGAAACTGCAATCGCCCATCCCCGACGGCGGGTTCGAAACGCACGACATCGCCAGCAATCGAAAGGCTCGGCAACGGCTGCGGCTGTATTCCACCAGCAAGGCTGACGACACGGCCAACAAACCGTCCCTTGCCAACCGACTCGACCGACAACACCAAGTCTCGCGAATCCCCTCCGGGAAGCATCCACGCCCCCACCCATCGCCCCGTCAGATCATCAGATTCAGTCCCACCGAGCATCGCCACACCAAGAACACACATCTTGACGGAGGTGATCATGCCTCGCTGCCGCGGGAGAAGTCTATCTCCACCGCGTCGGACCACAATTCGTCGAGGTCGTAATAGGCCCTGCGAGACGGCTCGAAGAGATGCATGACGATGTCGATGAAATCCACAACCACCCAAGTCGATGCTGGGTCCGCGTTGCTTCGGAACCTTTGCCGTCCGAATGACTCTCCAAGATCTCCGAGTTCCGCACCGACTGATCGAACCTGCCGGTCACTGGTGCCTGATGCTACAAGCACGTAATCACATACCTGACTACGACCACGAACGTCGAAGAGTCGAACGTCCGTGCAGTGCCGGTCAACCGCGGTGCGGGCCGCCTCAATGGCGAAGGCAAGCGAATCCCCTCGCGTAGCGGGTGCACAAGCCTCGGAACCGGGTTCCGGGGTCTGTGGGGAGATACCGCTACGGTCAATCATCCGATTCAGCCGAGTCCGAATGCCGCCTGCACGGTCGGGCCGAAGTGAACGACCAGGCCCGCAAAGACGACCGACACAATGGCGATCAACTTGATGAGAATGTTGAGGGACGGTCCTGATGTGTCCTTGAAGGGATCACCAACCGTATCACCGGTGACAGATGCCTTGTGGGCATCTGAGCCCTTGCCGCCATGATGACCAGCCTCGATGTACTTCTTGGCGTTGTCCCACGCGCCTCCAGCGTTCGCCATGAAGATGGCGAGCGCAAAGCCGCTGGTCAGGCCTCCCACGAGCAGTCCCATGACGCCCCCGATGCCAAGGATGAGGCCCACAACAATCGGCGTCGTGATGGCAAGCACTGCTGGGATCACCATTTCACGCTGAGCGCTGGCTGTCGAAATCGACACGCATTCCTGATAGTCCGGATAGTCCTTGCCATTGATGTTGATCTGAGTAGGCCATTTCATCGGATCAGCGACGTCCTCCTCGGACATCCCATCGGCCTTGAACTTTTTACGCATCAATCCGAACTGCCGGCGGCACTCGTTCATCATCTGGTAGGCCGCGCGGCCGACCGCATTCATCGTCAACGCGCAGAATACGAAGGCGAGCATGACGCCGAGGAAAAGCCCGCCAAGAACGCGGGGATTCATGATGGATATGTCATAGAAGGCAGCCATGTGCCGCAACGTGGCCTTGTCGGCCGGAACGAGACTGAAGTTGACGTCGCCTGTCGATACATCGTATTCACCGGCTCGCTCGTCCCAACGAGCATTGGCCGTGATGGGACCACCGTCTGCAAAGAGGTTCCCAACGCCCTCGGCAACCGCATTAGAAGCGAGTAGAAGGCCGCCGCCCACGGCGACATGATCGCCAGATTCAGCCACCATCTTGAACTCGCCGTGCCCCTCATATGTCAGGTAGAGCGTGTGGTCACCCGAGCCTTCGAAGCCCTTGCTCTTGGCAAATGTTGTGGTGCTTGCATGATCGACGTGCTTCGCAATCATGGACGCGTCTTCGACCATGAGTTTCTCAACGACGGAACTCTTCACCACGATGGCATAGGCGGCAAGCAAAGCCATGGCCGTCAGTGCTGCCGATCCAATCGCGAATCCCTTGCCCGTTGCTGCTGTGGTATTGCCAAGCGAATCAAGCATGTCGGTTCGCTCACGCACGAAGGAGGGCTGGCCAGTCATCTCGGCATTGCCACCTGCATTGTCGGCAATCGGCCCATAAGCATCGGTTGCGAGCGTGATACCGAGTGTGCTGAGCATGCCAACCGCGGCGATTCCAACGCCGTAGAGGCCGAGCAGGAAGTTGGAATTGCCTCCACAGAAGCCGAAGGCCGCCAGAATGGCTACGACGATCACGATAAGCGGCGCCCAAGTGGACTTCATGCCTTCGGCGATGCCCGCGATGATGACGGTCGCGTGTCCCGTTTGTGTCTGCTCACTAATCCGCTGCGTCGGCGCGTGCTCATAGGAGGTGTAGTACTCCGTTGCAAACGCGATGATCAGTCCGGCGGCCAAGCCGGTCACAATCGCGAGGGTAGGCTGCCACCACGCGAAAGTTTCATTGGTTCCGAAGAGCAGATAGAAGAGTACGCCAGCACCGATGGTCACAAGCGCCGAGGCGAACCAGACGCCCATGTGCAGGCCCTTGAGAAGTTGGCTGAACGAGGCTCCTTCCTTCGCGCGAACGACGAAGACGCCAAGCAGCGAGCAGACGATGCCAATGCCCGCGAGCGCCATCGGCGCCACGGCGAGTTTCATGGCCCAGTCACTTCCAAGTCCGGTGGCAAACGCTGCGGTGGCACCAATCGCCATCGAAGCGAGGATTGAGCCGTAGTAGGACTCGTAGAGGTCAGCGCCCATGCCAGCGACATCGCCCACATTGTCACCGACGTTGTCGGCAATGGCCGCCGGGTTGCGAGGGTCGTCCTCTGGAATACCAGCCTCGACCTTGCCGACGAGGTCGGCACCGACGTCCGCAGCTTTCGTGTAGATGCCGCCGCCAACACGGGCAAAGAGTGCCTGCGTCGAGGCACCCATGCCGTAGGTCAACATGACGGCGGTCGTTATTTCCAGTGACTGCTCTGGGAAGACCGCATTCCAGATCAGGAACCAGGCGCTCACGTCGAGTAGGGCGAAGCCGACAACAACGAGCCCCATGACAGCACCACTTCGGAACGCAACGGTCAAACCGTCGTTCAGCGACTGCTTGGCCGCAAAGGTCGTTCGGGCCGATGCATTCGTTGCCATCTTCATGCCGAACCAGCCGCAGAGTCCAGAGAAGAGGCCCGCAATCGGAACGCCAATCGCTGTGGCCTTGGGCTGAATACCGAGGAAACCGAGTATCGCAAGAACACCGATGAGCACAACGAAGACAAGGACAACAACCTTGTACTGACGCTTGAGATAGGCCATGGCGCCTTGCCGGACTGCCTCGGCAATCCGAATCATTTCCGGCTCACCCTCACTCTTGCTCATGACGTTGCGGCTGAATACAAATGCCGCGAACAAAGCAAGAAGTGCACCAATCGGCGCAATGAACCAGACCCAAGCGTGCTCGACAATGGCCTGAACACCCTCGGTCTCAACAGTGGAAATCAGCAACGTACTCACGAGTATTACTCCTCATGCGGTGCGTCGAAGGCTGCTCAGGAGAACAAGTGCCAATCGCGCATCGAAATCTGGTCCAGTTGTGTTGTACTTGAATGGCGCGGCTCCCGA
>DOVP01000148.1 GCA_003520025.1 Phycisphaerales bacterium | reverse complement strand
TCGTGGCCGCCGGTGTTTTGTTGGTGGGGGCCATCGAGCTGCTCTCAGCACGATGTGGTTTGAACCGATGTGGGGTATCGCCGCCTTCGTTTGTTCGCCACACTGGCCCATTGGCCTCGCCCTACCTGATTCGAGAGCGTGACGCATGACACCCGGAAGGCCACTGTAGACCTCTGGAATCCTGAGGTTGGCGTGTACGAGCGACTCACCTGGGAACTGCGTGAGGTCCCGCCACCGGGATCGAGGGTACGCGCGCGACCAGACCATCCCAGTCGGCCGCATCCCAGCCGATCACGAGCACTCTGCGATTGTTGGCGGTGTGGGGCATCGGTCATGGCATGGTAGAGCCGGCGGTTGGTTCCTTCTGGAAGCCCCGTCGCCAGGCCGCGTGTCGGTCGCGGTATTGCGGCGACTGGGCAGTAGGCTCGATGACGCTCGACTCCTTGACATGCTCGGTCATGGCCGCAGTCACCGAGTTGAATCGGCCGCTCCCGACCATTGCCAGAAGCGCGGCGCCATAGCCGCTTCCGTGCGGGACATGCACCGTGGCAACCGGCAGCCCGAAGATCTCGCACGCGAGCTGCCTCCAGAGGGCGTTCTGCGCGCCGCCGCCCGTCATGCGAATCCGCTGCACCTGCTGGCCGGTGGCGGTCACGAGATCCAGACCATCCTTGAGCCCGTACAGGATGCCCTCCAGCACGGCGCGGGCGAAATGGTTTCGTTGATGCCGCGTGGTGATGCCGGTGAAGGATGCAGTCAACGTGGGATCGTTGTGCGGTGTCCGCTCGCCACCCAGGTAGGGGTAGAAGTGCAGCCCATCGCATCCGGCGGGGGCGGCGAGGCCGCTGCCGATCAGTTCGTCGAAGGGTCTGTCCGGCTGGAACGTGTCGCGATACCACCGAAGGCTTCCGCCGGCGCTGAGCATGCAGCCCATGAGATGGCAGGTATCCCGGATGGCATGGCAGAACGTGTGCATCGCCCCGGTTGGGTCGGTCGGGGCACCCTCGCAGGCCGCGAAGACCACGCCGGAGGTGCCGAGATTGATGGACACGGTACGCGGGTCGTCGATGCCACATGCAAGACCCGCCGCCGCTTGATCGCCGGCACCGGCGACCACCGGTGTGCCTGCTCGCAGGCCGGTCAATGCGGCGGCCTGCGCGGTGATCTCGCCCGCGATCTCCCGGCTCTCGAGGACCTCGGGAAGCCAGGTCGGGTTGATACCAAGGCCATCGAGGATTTCACCGGACCAATGCCTGCTGGTGATGTCGAGCAGCGAGGTTCCGGAGGCGTCCGAGGCATCCGCCGCGTGCCTGCCCGTCAATTCCAATCGGATGGCGTCCTTGGGCAGCAGGATGTGTTGGATGCGGGCGTAGATGTCAGGCTCGTTCCTGCGTACCCAGAGCAGCTTCGGCGCGGTGAAACTTGTCAGCGCCGGTTTCCCGGTGATCTCGATGAGCCGCCGTTCGCCGAGGCGCTCGTGCATGAATGCGCACTCTTCGATGGTTCGCTGATCATTCCAGAGCATGGCCGGTCGCAGCACCTGCTGAGCGGCGTCGAGCAGTACGAGCCCGTGCATCTGGCCGGAAAGGCCGACGCAGGCCACTTCATCACCGGATGCGTCCGTATCCGCGATCAGGCGGCCGATGACATCCAGGCAGGCCAGCCACCAGTCCGCGGGATCCTGTTCAGACCAACCGGGCCGCGGGGCCGACAACTCATACCCCGCCTCCGCGGCGGCGTGTACCCGTCCCGATTCCTGCTCGACGAGCACGCCACGAGCGCCGCCGGTACCAATATCGAGGCCGAGCACAAACCGTTGATTTGCCATGTCTTTGCAGCCTATCAGGCATGGCTTGTAGGATGCCATGGCGGTTCGGCCGTTCCGATCGGCGACGACACATGAGTGAGTACTTCAAGGACATCCCGGTCATCGCGTATGGCGGTGCCGACTCCCGCGACCCGTTGACGTTCAAGTGGTACGACGCGGACGCCGAGGTCGAAGGCAAGCCGATGCGTGAACATCTGCGCTTTGCCAGCAGTTACTGGCACACGATGCGGAATGAACTGACCGATCCGTTCGGGGTCGGTACGGCGTTGACCCCATGGGACGATGGATCGAACACACTGGAAAACGCGGAGCGCCGCGCCGAGGTGTTCTTCGAGTTCCTTCAGAAGATCGGCATCGACTACTACTGCTTCCATGACCGGGACATCGCCCCTGAGGGCGAGACGATCGACGATACGAATGCCAACCTCAAGCACATGAGCCTGGTGCTCGAGCGGCTGCAGCAGTCGAGTGGAAAGCGCCTGCTGTGGGGTACCGCGTGCCTGTTTGTCCACCCACGCTATGTGCACGGCGCGGCGACCTCACCGAGCGTGGATGTGTTCGCTCACGCCGCCGCGCAGGTGCGGCGGGCGATCGATGCGACCCACCGGTTGGGCGGATCGGGATACGTATTCTGGGGCGGCCGTGAGGGCTACGACACACTGCTCAACACCGACATGGCCCGCGAGCTCGATCACCTGGCGGTCTTTCTTCGAATGGCGGTGGACTACAAGCACCGCATCGGATTCGAGGGCGTGTTCTATCTTGAACCGAAGCCTCGGGAGCCGACCACGCATCAATACGACTTTGATGCGGCAACGTGCCTGAACTTCCTGCGCGAGCATCACCTGCTCGACGACTTTGCGCTGAACATCGAGACCAACCACGCCACGCTCGCGGGGCACTCCATGGAACACGAACTTGAGGTGGCCGCCGCGGCCGGGGCCCTCGGGAGCATTGACGCGAACATGGGCCACCCGAATCTCGGGTGGGATACCGATCACTTCCCGACCGATCTGTCCCTAGCAACGGCGGTCATGCGAATCGTGCTGCGGATGGGGGGGCTGGCGCCCGGCGGCCTGAACTTCGACGCCAAGCGGAGGCGAGGCTCATTCGAGCCGGTTGACCTCTTTCATTCGCACATCGCTGGCATGGATACCCTGGCGCGGGGACTGCGGATTGCCGCCGCCATCCGCGCCGACGGCCGCGTGGGCACCATGTTGCGTGAGCGCTACGAGAGCTGGGACACCGATCTCGGCCGCGCCATCGCCGGGGGAGACTGCACCCTCGAATCCCTCGAAGACCACGCCCGCCAGGCGGGTGAGCCAACCCCGCACTCGGGCCGCGAAGAACTCCTCCACAGCATCCTCAACGACCTGATGTGACCGTCGATTGGTTCTGGGGTGTCACGGTGGCGTTTTTGTGATCTGGGTGATTCTGGCCGCGATCTGTCGGTCCAATCGTATGGTCGTGCCGGCCAGTCGGTTTCACAGGGATGCGTTTGCAGCGTGTCTACGCGTTTGCATACAATCGTGGACCTAACTCACGGGGTGAATCCAGTGGCCACATCGGAATCAGAACGGCAGCCTGAGCGGGATGAATCGCAACCGCGATACACCTTTCAGTGGCCCGACGGTCGGATTCAGGATGGAGTCGCTGCCTCAGACTTAGAGGAGTACATCAAGCACTCAAATCGTCTGCGAGGAGCCCGTGTGAAGATGGGTGAGAAGTGGATATCGCTAAGCGAGGTGGGTGACCTCGACGAATGGACGTCGGATCGGATGAGGGATCAAGGGGTGAAGTGGCGAGGTGACCGCCACAAGCGAGGGCTGGGAGGTGTGGATAAACACACACTGGAAGCAAGGAATAAAGCAGCGTGCCTGCATCTGTCGCTGCTGTGCGTACTCGTACCTTTCGTAGGGTGGCTCGTGCCGTATCAGATATGGAAGCGAACGTCTGAAACCGAGGAGGTCCGGACGACGCGTTGGTCTGCTGCCGACTGGGCCATCACGGTGATGATGGTTGAAATCGGTCTGGTTCTGCTGTGGTGGTTGATGAAACTCTTCAATTTGCCGGCCCAAGTGTCGTCTCAAGTAGTGTTCTACGCGATTCTTGGGGCCGCGATTTGGTATCTACCTCAACCTCTCATCGCGATAATTGCGATTGAGAGAGGGAAGCCACCCCGTTATCTCTGGGTGGGGCCCAATCCGATCGCAGCTGAAGAAGTGGCTGGATCGAAAGCGGCGTGCCATCCAACATCAGGATCAGGACAACGCGAGCCACGATGATGATGAAGCGGCAACAGAGATCGTGTCAGATCGAGTTCCGGTGCGTGCTGCTGTTTTCTTAGACACCCGGCAGAAGGTTGTCCCGTCCGGGAATGATGATGTCGGCGATTTGAATGGCTTCGGCGAATGAATCTTGGGCCAAGTCGCGGTTCCAGCATGTGGGGAGGACCTGCGCTTCGGCGAGATGTTCTCGGGTGGCGATGGCGTCGCCGGCGATGAGGATGGTCTTTCGTGGTTGGGCAAGCAGAATGCCGCAGGTTCCGGGGGTGACGCCGGCGAGGGGGAAGATGTCGATGCCCTGCGCGATGGCATCGGGTGCTGGATTGATGCGTTCGAGTATCTGAAGCCGTGTCTCGATTGGTTCAACGCCGCCGTCTTCGGGGTGTTCGCTGGCAATCTGAAGTTGTTCCTGCAGTGTGATGGTCGCGGCTTCGATCTCGTTTTCGAAGGCCAGCCACACGGCGCTGGGGAAGGCGGCGAGGCCGCGAATGGTGTCGTCTTGGAACGAGGTCAGGAAGACGTGCGTGATATCGGTCGGCTGCGTCGGGCTTCGCTCGCTCATTCTGGCGGTGAGAATCTGTGGGGGCAGCCCCGGGTCGATGATGATCTTGACGCCGTCGCCTTCCACGAGCGTGGTCGTGGCGTGGCCGGTACGGGTATCACGCGGCTCATTCCAGAGGGTGTTCTGAGCGAGGGTGCCGATGGAGATGATGCGGGCGGTGGGAATCATTCGCGGAACCGTACCGGAACGCGGCGGGGGTATGCTGTTTGGATGAACATGATTCGGTTTGCGGCGGTGGGCGTACTGGCGGTGCCGGGCGGCGTGGGGGCCCAAGTGCAGCCAGCCGCCGGGGAGTTGCCTTGGTTTTTGCAACTCGGCGAGTCCTCGATGCAGCTCCGAGCCCGCGTACCGGTTGCGAGGCAAGTGGTACTGGTTCCGGACGCGCAGACGCTGAGCGATGAGGTGTCGAAGTGGACGCTGCAAGCGCAGTGGCCGGTGCTGATTGAAGACGATGTGCTGGCGCCGATGTTTATTAGGCGATTCAAGCCAAAACTGGTGCTGCGGCGTTCGTCTGTCGGAGGATGGTCGGACGAAGGCGCTGCTACGCAAATGGTTGCTGCTGCGGCGGCGGCTTGGGGAGGCACCGGGTCGCCGCGGGCGGCGGCGACGGCCGCGGGACTCCCGCCGCCGTCCGGACTGATCATCTCGGATCCCTCCGATTCGGCTGCTGTTGCGGCGGTGCTGCTCTCCGCCGGCCGGGGTCAGGACATCGCTTGGATTGATGGATCATTCGGCACGCCCAACGGAGTGCTTTCGGCGGAGAAGACCGCAGCCTTTGTGCAGCAGGTCGAAGCAGCAGCCACCGCGACGAACTTGTCGTGGCAGACGCTCGGCGATCAGATTGACACGCTGACGATCTGTCGGGCAATGTCGGCTCGGGGACATACGGCGGCGCCAGTACCGATCCCCAAGGACCAAGGTGGCCCGGTTGCAATGACCGATGTACTCGGCCGCACCGCGAGTGGGCAGCGATGGGCGGTCGCTGGATGGATCTTCGGCTCCGCTGCCCGATCGGCATATATGGCGAATTGCAGTCTGTTTCTGCCGCGGATCAATGTCTGGATGTGTGATACCTACCCGGACTCGCCGCCTTGGACGAATTGGTCCATGACGTCTGCAGCCGCTGACCTCCAGAAAGCGGGCTACCAAGTCACGCTGCTTGAGCATGTGACGGTGGCATCGCTGAATGCCGCAGACATGGAGGGACTGAAGTCGGATCTGGTGCTGATGAACTCCAAGGGCAACGCCGACTTCTTCCAGATGGCAGGCGGCGGCGATGCCGATCCGGGCGATGTGCCGATTCTCGATCAGCCCGCGGCACTGTCGATGATCCACAGTTGGTCGCTCCGATCGCCCGATGATCCGGCGACGGTGGGCGGGCGGTGGTTGCTCCACGGCGTGTATGCCTACGTGGGTTCATCAGAGGAGCCTCAGTTGCAGGCCTTTGTGCCGCCCGAACTG